>JAYUYY010000811.1:0-9013 GCA_043752225.1 Sandaracinaceae bacterium
GCGGCGCGCTTCTTCATGCCGCCCGACAGCTCCGAAGGCATCTTCTCTTCGGTCCCCTGCAGCCCGACCAAGCGCAGCTTGGCTTGCACGATCGCGTAGACCGCTTCGGGCGGAAGGTCCGACCACTGGGTGAGCGCGAGCGCGATGTTCTCGCCCACCGTCATCGAGCCGAGCAGCGCGCCGGATTGAAACATCACACCGAACGGCGGCCGACCAAAGCCGAGCGGCTGCAGCTCTTTGCCCTCGACCTCGATCCGGCCGCTCTTTGGAGTCTCGAGCCCGACTAGGTAGCGCAGCATTGTCGACTTCCCGCAGCCGCTGCCGCCGAGGATCATGAAGATGTCGCCGCGCTCGATCTCGAAGCTCGCTTCCTTCTGCAGGACGATGTCGTCCCAGCCGATCGTGAGATCGGTCACCCGGATCGCAGGCGTCGCCGAGGTCTCGAGCGAGAGAGTGTCTGGGCTAGCTGGGGTCATGGATTGAGCACGCGGAAGAAGATGGTGAGGATCGCGTCGACGACGATCAACGTGAACAGAGTCGAGACGACCGCTGAAGTGGTCCGCCTGCCGACGCCCTCTGCGCCGCCGCTCGCGGCCAGCCCCTGCTGGCAAGAGATCATCGTGATCGCAAAGCCAAACGCGACGCTCTTGATGAGGCCCGAGTATATGTCCCAGAGCTTGACCGCTTTTTGGATCTCGTTGAAGTACGACATGACGGTCAGGTCGAGCGAGGCCACACCGACCCAAAGCCCGCCGAGAATCCCCATGACATCTGCGACCAGCGTGAGCATTGGCAACACCACCATCATGGCCAACGTTCGCGGCAGGACGAGAAAGCGCATCGGGCCAAAGCCCATCGTGCGCAGCGCGTCGATCTCTTCGTTGACGCGCATCGAGCCGAGCTCGGCGGCAAACGCCGCGCCCGACCGGCCGCACACCACGATCGCGGTCATCAGCGGGCCGAGCTCGCGCGTCATCGAGATGCCGATCAGGTCGGCGACGTAGATGTTCGCGCCGAACTGCTTGAGCTGCGCCGACGACTGAAACGCCATCACGAGGCCGACCAGCAGGTTGATCAGCATGACGATCGGCACGGCGTCCGCACCGTTGCGCTCGAGCGTCGGCAGCACCTCGCGCCAGTTGCACTCTTTGGGCGACTTGATGACGGCCCACGACGCCACGAGCAGCTGGCCCCAAAACGCCAGCGCGAGCTTCACCTCGAGCACGAACTCGAGCGTCGCCTTGCCGAGCTGATCGAGCGTGCTCTGCGGCTTGGGGGCGCGGCGCCGACCCGGCTTCACGTCGCCGCGATAGAGATGAATGATCTCCTGCACGTGCGGGGCCGCGTCGACGAACTCGCACTTGATTCCGCGTTGCACCAGCTCGGTCCGTGTATGCGCCAAGAGCGCCATCGCACCGCCGTCGACCGACTCGACACGCGACATGTCGATCAGCAAAACGTCTTCGTCGGTGATCGCGTCGACCTTCTCGCGCAGCTGCTTCCACAGCTCGGAGGCTTCAGTGAACTCGAAGCGCCCGTGTAGGGCCAGCGTCGTGTGCCGGCTGTGGACCAACGCCGGATCGATGCGAAACGCAGCCGTGGGAGTCTCGTCGGGCACAGGTTTCGCGTCGCTGGAATTGTCGTCCGTCATGCACTAGCTCTTCGGGCGCGTTGCGAACCAGAGCGTGTGCCGAGCACCGCGCCCGTGCCCGCGCGAGCCGACCTCCACCTCATCCACCGAGAGCGCCGCGCGGTTCAAGCGCCGCACGAACGCGCGATCGGGTCCTGCCGACCAGATGCCGAGCACGCCTGCAGAGCGCAGCGCATCGCGACCCGCGGCGATGCCCGTGTCGCTGTAGAGCCAATCATTGCTGCGCCGCGTCAGCCCTTCGGGGCCGTTGTCGACGTCGAGTAGGATCGCGTCGAAGCCGCTCTGCGGCTCGCGAATCGCGCGCGCGACGTCGCCTTCGTGGAGCGTGACGCGCCGATCCTTGAGCGGATCGCCAGCAAGGTGTCCGAACACCTCGCGGTTCCACTTCACGACGCCGGGGACCAGCTCCGCGATCACCACCTCGGCGTCCGGGGCGAGGTTGTCGAGCGCGGTCGCCAGCGCAAAGCCCATCCCCAAGCCACCGATCAGCACGCGCGCCTTTTTGCGGTCGCGGATGCGCGCGCAGCCGAGCTTCGAGAGCGCGTCTTCGCGCGCGTACACGCGGCTGTTCATCAGCTCGACATGCGCGACGCGAATTGAGAATTCGTCGCCCCGCGAGTAAAGCGTGAGCTCGTCGCCATCACCGGGCACGGTCGCGCGATCGAGCAGCTTCCACGGGATCATGGTGCGGGTGACTACCCCGCCCCGTTCGGGACGTCTACGGCCGAGGTAGTGGGTGCACTGGACGCTCACTGGGCTTCGGTCGCGCGCTCGACTGCGGTGGCGACCCGAGATCGGTAGAGCTCGGCTAGCAAATCGGTTTGGGTCACGATGCCGATTAACTTCGTGGCCGGGTCCAGGATCATCGCCTCGCGTACATGGCCGCGCGAGAGCACTGTCAAGAGGTCGTCGATCACGTCGTCTTCGCCCGCGCGCTCGAAGCCCGCATGCACCAGCTCGCCCACGGTCGTCGCGCCCGCGGCGATGCCCGTGGTGAGCGAGGCCCTGTCGACGACACCGATCACGCAGCCTTCGTCGGCGAGCACGGGTAGTACGCGCAACGTGCGCTGCTCCAAATTTGGCTAGGCTGATCTAGGGAACACCGCTCGCGTGCGCGATCACCAGGTCGCCCCCCCCCGAGCCACAGCCGCGTGACCAGCTCCGATATTAAGGATGCCGACCCAGGATCCCGCGGTGCGGGTCCGCACGGGGATGAAGCGAAGCAGCCAGTTTGTAACCCGCGCGTTTCGTACTACTGGAGCCATGCCGGCGGCGTTCTTCGCGCGCTAACGACGGCTTGCCAATGTGGCGGCGGCGCTGCAAAGCGCGGAGTTCACGTCACCGCGCCGCTGTGCTGGCGAATTGAACGCGTTCAGCGTATGGTGCGGCGCTTCAGCTGGCTGCTCTGCAGGCAAGCTGTCACGCAGGAAGAAGAAGGCGCGCGCTGTTCTCCACGAGCATCCAGTTTTTGAGCAAGCCGTCTTTGAGCAATCGGTCCGGGGCGGTTAGGTCTTGAAAACCAAACCCAATGGATTCGATAGCCTGGGGCTCTCGGCACTGACCACGGGCGTGGCTACGGCCGTGTTCCCAGAGCCGACCGTGGTTCAGCGCGAGGTCATTCCGGTCGCGATGCAGGGCGTCGACGTCCTCGCCTGCGCGCAGAACGGCCCGGGCAAGACCGCTGCCTTCGTCTTGTCGACGATCGAGCGCGTGGTCTCGGACAAGCATGGTCACGCGCAGCGCGGCGCACGCGCGCTCGTGCTCGCGCCCAACCACGAGCTTGCGACCTATATCTGCGAGACCTTCGACCAGCTGGGCCGCGGCAACGCCCTGCGCAGCGCGGTATTCTCGGAGGGCAGCACCAAGGCTACGCAGGTGCAGATCTTACGCCGCGGCGTGGACGTGATCGTGGCGACGCCGACTTGGCTGCTCGACATGATGCGCGAAGGCGCGATCGACGTGAAACACATCCAGGTGTTCGTGCTCGACGAAGCCGATCGGATGCTCGAGCTCGGCCTGCTCCACGACGTGCAACGGATCGTCGTGGACCTACCCCTCAAGCGCCAAACGATGCTGTTCTCGGCCACGATCACGCGCGAAATCGAGCAGCTCGCCAAGTGCATCTTGAGCAAGCCGACGCGGATCGCCGACGCGCCCACCTCCGGTGCCGGCAAGCCGATCGCTCAATCGGTCTACTTCGTCGAGAACCCGAAGAAGATCCCGCTGCTCGCGAGCTTGCTGCAAGGCGAGAGCATCGATCGGGTACTGATCTTCACGCGCACCAAGCACGGCGCGACGCGCGTCACCGAGAGCCTCGTGCGCGCGGGGTTTAGCGCGATTGCGATCCACGGCCACGACTCGCGCAGCGCCCACGCGCGCGCGCTGCTCCAGTTCAAGAACGGCGAGATCCGAATCGTGGTCGCGACCGACCTCGCGGCGCGCGGGCTCGACCTCGAAGACTTCTCGCACGTCATCAACTACGACATGCCCGCCGACGCCGACAGCTACGTGCACCGCATCGCGCGCACCGGCCGCGGCGGCCAGCAGGGCACGGCGCTCTCCTTCTGCTCGCCGCAGGATCGCCCGGACCTCAACACGATCGAGCGCGTCACGCGCTTGCGTTTCGAGACCCTCGAGCTGCCCTCGCATCTCGCACCGGTCGGCGCCGCACGCCGCGCGCAAACGAGCCCCTAGTGCGCCGCACGGCGGCGCGCGCAGACCGCCACTAGCACGGTCACGCGCCGCCTCGATTTGCTCGCGAGGCCATCATCCGTTAGACCGCCGCGGTCATGACGTTCTCGCTCGCTCGTCAGCTCGAGAGCGCCCCCACCGACATGCGCCGCATCGTGGCGGCGCTCACGGGGCAAGCGCGCGCGGATTTGAGCGGCTTGCCGGGCGGTGTGCTCGCGTACGCGCTCTCGTCGGCGGTGCGCGCGGCGCCCAAGTCGCGGTTCTTGGTGGTCGTTCCGGATGGCGCGGCAGCGAGCAAGCTCGAAGCCGACCTCGCGTTCTTCTTGCGCGCGCGCGTGAGCGGCGAAGCGGCCGAGACCGATGGCCCGCTCGACGAAGCGCACGCGATCCTGAGCTTTCCGGCGATCGAGACCACGCCGTTCGTCGACATCGCGCCCGATCGCCGGGTGGCGATGGATCGGCTCGCGACCTTGTTTCATCTCGCGCACGGCCTTTCGTGCTCGGTCGTGGTCGCGCCGATCGCGGCGCTCGCGCGCAAGGTGCCGCCGGCGAGCGCGCTCAAGAACGCAAGCATGCAGGTCTCGATCGGCGATCGCATCGATCGCAGCGCGCTCCTCAGCGTGCTGAGCACCGGTGGCTATTTGCGGGTGCCGTTGGTCGAGGACCCAGGCACGTTCGCGGTGCGCGGCGCGGTCGTCGATGTCTTTCCGCCGCGCTCCGAGCAGCCGTGCCGGATCGAGCTCGACGATGACTTGGTCGCGTCGCTCAAGAGCTTCGCCGCCGAGGATCAGCGCACGCAGCTCGAGCTCGAGAGCGTGCTGATCCATCCGGTGCGCGACATCCTGCTCGGACCCGACGAGCTGAGCTACGCCAAGGAACGCGTCAGCGACGTGTGCGACGAAGCGGGTATGCCTTCGAGCAAGCGCCGCCAGGTGGTCGAAGACATCGGCAGCGGGCGCACCTTCATCGGGCTCGAGGCGTACCTGCCCGCGTTCTATCCGAAGCTCGCGTCGCTGTTCGATTACTTGCCGGAGCACACGCACGTCGTCGCGGTCGATCCCGCAGGGCTCGAGCGCGCGCTGTCCGAGGAGCTCGATCGCGCGGCGCGCGAGCGCGAGGCGCGCGTCGAGCAGAAGGCGCCGACGTTCGAGCTGAGCGCGCATTACGAGACTGCAGCCGCGATCGAGCGCGCGTTCACCTCGCGCGCGCTGACCGCCGTGCACGCGGTCGCGTTTCACGGCGAGCAGGCCGATGACGAAGCGATCGTTTTGCCTTCACTCGCGCCGCCCGCGCCCGATGCGCTCTTGCGCGCTGGCGGTGTCGATCAAGCGCCGCTCGTCGCGGAGCTGCACGCCGCGCGCACCGCCCACGCCGAAGACGCACTCGCACCGCTCGCTGCGAGCTTGCGGCACTGGCTCGACGAAGGCCTGCACGTGTTCGTCGCCGCGCGCTCGCTCGTGCAAGCCGAGCGGCTCGCGGGCCTCTTGCGCAGCTACGATCTTGCGCTCGACAAGCCCGGTCCGTTCGATGCCGAGCAGATGAAGCATGCGCCGCGCGGGCGCGTGCAGATCGCGGTCGGCCCGCTCGAGTCGGGCTTCGTGCTGCCCACGGCGGCGCTCGCGTGCATCACCGAAGAGGAGATCTTCGGCTCGCGCAAGACGCGCCGCACCCAGCGCAAAGAGAGCCGGCGCGCCAAAGGCCGCGCGTTCGTCGCGGACTTGCGCGAGCTGACGGTCGGCGACTTCGTCGTGCACGTCGATCACGGCGTCGGCGTCTACCGCGGGCTTTCGCTCGGCGAGATCCCGGTCTCGCGCATGGAAGCGCTGCAGGGCATGAAGCCCAAGCGCGTGGAAGTGCTGATCGTCGAGTACGGCGGCGGCGATCGGCTGTTCCTGCCGGTCACGCGCCTCAACTTGATCGAGAAGCTGGCTTCCAAGGAAGGCAGCAATCCCAAGCTCGACAAGCTCGGCGGTACGACGTTCTCGCGCACTAAAGCACGCGTGCGCGAGTCGGTGCGCAAGCTCGCCGATGATCTGCTCGGGCTCTATGCCGCGCGTGCCGCGCGCGAGCGGCCGCCCTACCCGGCGCGCGATCGCACGTACGCAGAATTCGAAGCGCGCTTCCCGTACGAAGAGACCGCCGATCAAGCGCGCGCGATCGACGACGTGATGAGCGATCTCGACGGTCCGCGCCCGATGGATCGCTTGGTCTGCGGCGATGTCGGCTTCGGCAAGACCGAGGTCGCGTTGCGCGCTGCGTTCCGCGTCGCGATGTCGGGCCGGCAAGTCGCGATTTTGTGCCCGACCACGGTGCTCGCGCAGCAACACCTGCGCACGTTCGAGCAGCGGATCGGCGATTACCCGATCAAGATCGAGATGCTCTCGCGCTTCGTCACCAAGAAGGATCAGACCGAAGCGCTGGCGCGGATCAAAGACGGCTCGTGCGACATCGTGATCGGTACGCACCGCTTACTCTCGAAGGACGTGCACTTCGCGCGGCTCGGCTTGCTCGTCGTCGATGAAGAGCAGCGCTTCGGCGTGAGCCACAAAGAGCGCATCAAGCGGCTCAAGACCGAGGTCGACGTGCTCACGCTGAGCGCGACGCCGATCCCGCGCACGTTGCACATGGCGATCGGCGGCTTGCGCGAGCTGTCGCTGATCACGACCCCGCCGGCGGATCGCCGCGCGGTGCGCACCTTCATCACGCGCTGGGACGATCAAGTGTTGCGCGAAGCGGTGCAGCGCGAGCTCACGCGCGGCGGCCAGGTGTTCTTCATCCACAACCGAATCGATGGCCTCTACGATCGCTCGGCGCGCTTGCAAGAGCTGGTGCCCACCGCGCGCATCGCGGTCGCGCACGGCAAGCTCAAGGAAGGCACGCTCGAGCGCGTGATGAGCGACTTCGTCGACGGCAACTACGACGTGCTCGCGTCGACCGCTATCGTCGAGAACGGCCTCGACATCCCGCGCGCGAACACGATCTTGATCGACCGCGCCGACATCTTCGGCCTCTCGCAGCTCTATCAGTTGCGCGGACGGGTCGGGCGCTCGCGCGAGCGGGCTTATTGCTATTTGATCGCACCGGCGCCAAGCCAGCTCAGCGACGAGGCGCGCGCGCGGATCGAGGCGCTCGAGCGCTTCAACCAGCTCGGCGCGGGCTTCCAAGTGGCTTCACTCGATCTCGAGCTGCGCGGCGCTGGCGATTTGCTCGGTGATGAGCAGAGCGGCAACGTCGCCGCCGTCGGCTTCGATCTGTTCGTGCACATGCTCGAGGAAGCGATCGCAGAGCTGCGCGGCGAGACGCTCGCTGTCGACATCGATCCCGAGCTCACGCTCGACGTGGAGCACTACATCCCGGACGACTATGTCGCCGACGTCGGCGTGCGGCTCTCGCTCTACAAGCGACTCGCAGCCGCCGAGAGCGAAGAGGCCGTGACCGAGCTGGCGAGCGAAATGGAGGATCGCTTCGGCAAGCCGCCACAGCCCGCGCTCGAGCTGGTGCGCGCGATGTCGCTCAAGCCGACGCTGCGCGCGCTGCGCGTGCTCGGCTGCGAAGCCACCGGCAGCCGCGTCACCTTGCACTTCAAAGACGACACACCGCTCGACGCGGCCGTGCTCGCGAGCGTGGTGTCGAGCAACCGAGGCTTTCAGCTCACGCCCGACATGAAACTGCTCGCGCGCTTCGACAAAGTTCCCGGCGAGCCCGTCGACGCAATCGATCGCGCGGCGGCCGTGCTCGCAGCGCTCACGAGCAGCGCAAACGCTTCGAAACCCAGCCCACCCAAGCCCAGCTTCAAGAAAGAGAAACCATCATGGCCAAGCCCCAAGAAATTCTGAGCGAGCTCTTCGACGCCGAGCGCGCGTTGCGCAACGCCGAACGCGCCTTCATGCAGAACGAGCCGACCGAGCTGAGCGCGTTGCTGGTGCAGGCCGTGCGCGAAGCCAAGGCGCTCGACGACAAAGTCGAGAGCCGCATGCAGCTCGAGCGGCTCGCCGACCTGTGCGCGCAAGTGCCGGGACCCGAGATGTCCGACGCATTGATCTCGATCCTCGATGACGACTGGGCGGCCGTGCGCGTGCAAGCTGCCGAAGCGCTGGTCGACGTCGGCTACGAGCGCTACGCCGAGGTCGCGCGCAGCATCGAGCGCGCGCTCGAGACCGATCAGTTCGCCGCGCTGCAAGAGTTGCCCTGGGTCTTGATCGAGCTCGGTGAGCCGAGCGCGCGCAAGCTAATCGTTCGCTTCTTAGCGAGCGAGAATGCGGACGTGGTCGCTTCGGCGATCGAAGCGCTCGCAGAGCTCGGCGACGGCTCTTCGATCAACGATCTGAAGCCTTTCCTCAAGGACGCACGCGAAGTCGAGATCGAGAGCGATGAAGGCGGCGAAGCCGTGACGCTCGGCGAGCTCGCATCCGAAGCGATCGATACGCTCGGCGGAGAGTGATCGCGAAACGTCGAGCCATCGCTCGAAGGGGTGGCTCGATGTAGTGAATCACCATGCAGCACGCCATGCAGCACGCCATGCTTCGCAGTGCGCGAACGGCCTGAGCCGGTGACATGATCTGCGTCTGCGTGCCGTGCCTTGGCCGTAAGGCAGCATTTCACACGTGTTCTGCGACGCACCTCCGCTACTATGAATGGAGCGTCTTTGCAGGGTGGTGCTTGTGCGCGTCT
>JAYUYY010000812.1:0-3590 GCA_043752225.1 Sandaracinaceae bacterium
CGCGCGGTGGAGCTGGTAGTGTCGCCGTGCGCGATGGATTGGCTCTCCACCACGACTCCAAAGCAGCGGCACGCCGGCACCGTGCGCGCGCGCGCGCCGGTCGAGACGCTCGCGCTGCTCGAGCCGCAGCTAAAAGAACTGGGCATCACCCGACTCGCGAACGTGACGGGTCTCGATCGCGTCGGCATTCCCGTTGCGCAAGCCGTGCGACCGAACGCGCGCTCGATCGCGGTCTCGCAGGGCACGGGCATCGACGATGTCGCGGCCAAGGTTTCCGCGCTCATGCACAGCCTCGCGTTGTTTCATGCCGAGGACCCACAGATCGATCTGCGCATCGGCACGCTCTTCGACATGGCCACGCGCGAGCACACCGTCGATCTCGATCGCGTGCCGCGCGCCTTCCGCGAGCCCTACCCGCAGCTGCGTTCGCTGTGGACGCGCGGCGTCGAGCTGTTCTCCGAAAAACCGATCTGGGTGCCGTTCGGCCTGGTGACGATGGACCTCACAATGCCGCTGCTCGAAGGCAGCGAGGTCTATCCACCGAGCACGAATGGCCTTGCTGCGGGCAATGCGCTCAGCGAAGCGTTGCTTCACGCGCTCTGCCAGCTGATCGAACGCGACGCGTATACGTTGTTCTTCCTGCGCTCGCGCGAAGCTCGGCGAGCGCTGCGCATCGATCCATCGAGCGTTCGCGATCCAATCTGTTCGCGACTCCTCGCAGCGCTCCTCGCAGCGAATCTACGTGTGGAGCTCTGGAACATCACCTCGGACATCGGTGTGCCAACGTTTCTCTGCGCGCTGTTAGAGAACGAGCACGCCGCGTCGCGATACGTCGGCCTCGCGTTCGGATCGGGCACGCACCTCGATCCTGCGATCGCGCTCTCACGCGCGCTCACCGAAGCCGCTCGTACGCGGCTCTCCCGCATCACCGGTAGCTGCGACAGCGTGCAACCCGAGACCGATCCGTCACTGCAAAGCGCAGCCGCGCGCGAAGCCCACCTGCGTTACTTCGACAGCGAAGTCGGAACCTACCCGCACCGCGAACAGCCCGTCTTCGACGGCACCACTTTCGAAGACGACATCCGCTTCGTGCTCGAGCGGCTTCGCAGCTGCGGCATCGAGCAAGTCGCAGCCGTCGATCTCTCGCGCGCAGGCTGGCCGGTATCCGTCGTGCGCGCGATCGTGCCCGGGCTCGAAGCTCTGCTCGACGCACCCTCTTATCGACCGGGCGTTCGCGCCCACCGCATCGCGACGGTGACGCCATGAGCACCGTGATCTTCGTCGGCCCGACGCTCGCGCGCGACGCGATCCAGCTCGACGCCGACCTACGCGGACCTATTGCTTGCGGCGACGTGCTGCGCGCGATGCGCCAGGGCTACGACACGATCGCGATCATCGATGGCTCCTTCGATCACGCGTTGCCGGTCTGGCACAAAGAAATCCTCTGGGCTCTCAACCAAGGCAAACAAGTCTGGGGCGCAGCGGGCATGGGTGCGCTACGCGCAGCCGAGCTCCATACCTTCGGCATGCGCGGCATAGGCTCCGTGTTTGAATCCTTCCGCGATGGCTTGCTCGAGCACGACGATGAGATCGCGATCGCGCACGCCGACGCGTCGCACGGTTATCGCGCGAGCTCCGAAGCGCTCGTGAACATTCGAGCCACCTTGCAAAGCGCCGCGGTCGACGGCGTCTTCGATCGCAGCATCACCGAGACCTTCATTCAGCTGGCACGCGCGCGCTTCTATCCAGAGCGCAGCTTCGAACGCTTGCTCGAGGATGCACGGCGCCGCACCGAGCTTGGCGCGAGCGCAGAGGCGCTGCGCACGTGGCTCGGCCCGCAGCTCGAGCGCCGCATCGATCAACAGACACTCGACGCAACCGCGCTGATCAACGCGCTACGCGACCGCAAAGAAGATGCGGAAGAACCAAGCAGCCATCCATTCGCGTTTGCGTATACTGAAGCGTTCCACGAGCTATTGCGCCGCTCCTCTCAGTCTTAGGAAAGACGATGCACCAACACCGAACGCTGATCCCAACCGCGATCCTGCTCTGCTGTCTGCTCGCATGCAGCGATAGCTCGTCCGACGACGCGGACGCCGGCGGCGAAGCGGGCGCGCAAGCCACCGCAGGTACGAATGCGGGTGCCACCGCGACCGGTGGCATGCAGAGCACTGCGGGCGCAAGCGGTGCTGGCGACGGTGGAAGCAGCGGCAGCGCTGGCAACACCGGCGGAGCAAGCGGCAGCGCAGGCACGGAGAACACCGGCGGTGCGGCAGGCACTGCAGGAGTTGGCGGCGAAGACGGCGGCAACAGCGGGGCAGTGTGCCCAGGCGCGGTCGAGCCCGCGTGGTTGCAAGAGCTCGACCGCTGCACTTCGAGCACCGAATGCAATGGCGCCGGCTTCACGACGCAATGCCGCATCGAGCAGCTCTCATTCCCATGCGGCGGCATCGGCCCGCCGAGGGAGTGCACGTTTGACGAGGAATGCGGCCCCGACCGCGTTTGCATTCAGCAACCGAGCTGCGGCGGAACGATGTGCATGGACGCATGCGATGCCACCAGCTGCGAAAGCACAGCGAGCTGCGAGGATGGCCGCTGCGTTCGAAAGCTCTGCAATGAAGCCGGCGCGATCGAATGCCCTGCTGGCTACTTTTGTCAGGTAGGCGATGTACAAGCTGATGAGCATCGCTGCATTCCGGAGTCGTGCGAAGCGGGCGCGAGCTGTCTGCCCGGCTGGGACTGCGATGCGAACAGCCCACTCAGCGACCCACACGGTTGCGTGCAGCGCGCGTGCAACGATGCAAGCGATTGCGAATGCGGCGCATGCATCGATGGCCTATGCGAGCCCTACGCCGGCGCATGCTTGAACATCGCCCCACCTCCGTGATGCCTCTAGCGTGGGGCTAACTGAGGCAAAGACATCATGGGCTGGCACGAACGCATTGTTTCTGACCCCGGGATTTGTGGTGGCCAAGCGTGCATACGCGGCACTCGAACACCTGTCTCCGTTGTGCTCGACAATCTCGCCGCGGGCGGCACGGCGGCTCAGATCGTCCATGACTATCCCGGCCTTGCGTTAGAGGACGTGCGCGCATCAGTCGAGTACGGCGCGGATCGCGTGCGCGAGAGCGTACTGCCTCAAAGCATCAGCGATGTTTGGACCGAAGAGATTGTGCGTCGGGCCAACGCACTTGAGCGTGGAGAGCTTCCAACCGTCGACGGTGAAGAGGTGTTCCGACGCATTCGGGCCAAGCACACACGCTGAGTAGGCTAGGCAACACCTTGCGGCATGACCCACGGCGACGTGCATCCGGTGCCGGGCTGATAAGAAACGGCGTTCGCGCGTAAATCGCGTACACGGCCGAGCGCGACGGCCCGTTCAGCGATTCCTTGATCACCTAGTCCGCTCCAGCAAACTCCGCCCCGATGCGCCACGCAGTCTTACACTCGCTTACCGTCCTCATACTCACAGCAAGCGCGACGCCGATCTAGAACCGCTGCGCGCTCACATCGGTGACGCTGCCTTTGAGCAGCTAGACCCTCTCGCGCGATTGACGGCACACGAAACTGCGCGCTCCCGCGGAAGCGTC
>JAYUYY010000813.1:0-3587 GCA_043752225.1 Sandaracinaceae bacterium
GCGCGCGCGCTCGTCGTCGGCTGCGGTCTGATCGTCGCGATCACGGCCGCTTCATGCGGCCGAGCTGCGCCCGCGGCAGAGGGCACGCAGCAAGAAGGCGCCGCGGGTGAAGCGGCTTCTGCGTGGATCGCGAGCGGCGCTTCGAGCGCGCTCGCGCCGCTTCCTCAATCGATCGCGCAGCTCGATTCCCAGCGCGTCGCGCTCGGTCGTGCGCTCTTCGATGATCGACGCCTGAGCGGCGATGGCCTGGTCACGTGCACGAGCTGTCATGTGCTCGCGCTCGGCGGCGCGAATGGCTTGCCGAAGTCGGCGCTACCGAATCGGCCGCCGGTCGGCTTCAACGTGCCAACCATCTTCAACGCCGCGTTCGACTTCCGGTACTCATGGAACGGGCGCTTCGAAACGCTCGAGGAACAGCTCGATTTCACGCTCAACGCCCAGGCCGCGATGGGCAGCACGTGGCCAGCGGTTGTGAGCGCGCTGTCGCACGATGCCGAGCTGGTCGCGCGCTTTCGCAAGGCGTATCCGAACGGCCTGGACGCGATCAGCGTGCGCGACGCGCTCGTGCAGTACGTGCGCTCGCTGGTCACGCCGAACGCGCGCTTCGATCGTCATTTGCGCGGTGAGCTCGAGCTGAGCGTCGAGGAGCAGCGCGGCTATGAGCACTTCCGCGACTACGGGTGCGTGAGCTGTCATCAAGGCGTGAACGTCGGCGGCAACATGTACCAGCGCTTCGGCGTGATGCTCGACTACTTCGCCGAGCGCGTTCGGGTCGCGCCCGAGCAGCTGGCGGACCTCGGTCGCTTCGCGACGACCAAGCAAGAACGCGACCGGCACGTTTTTCGCGTACCGAGCTTGCGGAACGTCGCTTTGACCGCGCCTTACTTCCATGACGGCTCGGCCGCGACGCTCACCGATGCGATTACTGTGATGGGCCGTTATCAGCTCGGCCGCGAGCTCAGCGCTCAGGACACGACCGAGATCGCGGCCTTCCTACGCACGCTCACCGGCGAGCACGACGGTCGGCCCCTGTGAAGCTCTGGCGTGCGAACCGCGCTCAGCAAGCGCAGCTGCTGCTCGTCGTGAGCGTGCTCGGGCTGGCCGCGCAAATCGCGCTCACCTGGCGACAGCGCGTCGACGTCGCCGCTGCCGAGCGCTACGGCCGCGGCCTGCGTTCCGCGTTTGCGCTCGAGCTCGCGCTGACGGCCGAGGTGATGCGCGCGCAGTCGGGGTTGGTCGGACACTACGACGGCCTCGTCGATATCGAGCAGCGCCTCAAAGCTCAGCTCGCCGCGCTGAGCGCGCCGCCTGCGTTCCTCGCCGACAACGCGCGCGACGAGCTGAAGCGCTCGATCGGCATCGCCGAGGAAGCGCGCAGGAAGACCGAAGAACGCGTCGACCAGTTCAAGAGCGAGCACGCGGTGCTGCGCAACTCGCTGCGGTTTCTGCCGGTCGCTTCGCGCGCGCTCGACGCGTATGCCGCGAGCACGGAGGCCGAGCAGAGCTTCAAAGACGGCGCATCGGCGTTGGTGCGCGACGTGCTGCTCTTGCAAAGCGCAAACGATCGCGCGCAGCTCGAGCGCATCGCGCGCCGGCTGGCTGCGCTGTCCTTGCCGACTGACGGTGCGGGCGCGCCCGAGCTGGGCCTGGTGCTCGTACACGCGCGGATCGCGATGCAGCGCGCGCCGCGGATCGCAGAACTGGTGCGCGGGATCGTGCAGCGACCTGAGGTGAGCGCCGCCGAGGATCTGGTCGCGCGTTACGAGACCTTCTTGACGCGCGCGCGGCGCACCGCGGATTACAACTCCGAGGTGTCGTTCGCGCTCTTGCTCTTGGTGGTGTTGGCGAGCGCGCTCGCGATCATCGTGCGCCTGCGCGAATCGGAGAGCGCCCTGCGCGCCACCGCGGGTGAGCTCGAGCGGGCGGTCGCGTCGCTGCGAGTCGAGCAGGAGAAGCAGCGCGAGCTGGCCGAGCTGAAGAGCCGCTTCGTCTCGATGACCTCGCACGAGTTTCGTACCCCGCTCTCGACGATCATGTCGTCGAGCGAGCTGCTCGAGGCCTACGCCGAGCGCTGGCCGAGCGCGAAGAAGCAGGAGCACTTCGGGCGCATTCAGAGCGCGGTGCGTTCGATGATGCGCATGCTAGATGGCGTACTGATGGTCGGCCGCAGCGACGCGGGCCGGCTTGAGCTCAAGCCGGGTCGGCTCGAGCTGCGGCGCTTCTGTGAAGAGGCGGTCGAGACCGCATTGCATGCGTGTCGCGGCGATCACGCGATCGCGCTCGAGACGCAGATCGACGAGCCCGCGGTCGTCGACGAAGCGCTGCTGCGCCACGTCATCGACAACCTGTTGTCGAACGCGATCAAGTATTCGCCGCGCGGCAGCCAGGTGAGCTTGCGCGCGCGCCGCGAACGCGACGAGCTCGTGTTCGAGGTCACCGATCACGGCATCGGCATCCCGCTCGCCGATCAGCAGCGCTTGTTCGAGACCTTCGAGCGCGGCTCGAACGTCGGTGCGATCCCCGGCACCGGGCTCGGCCTCGGGATCGCCAAGCGCGCGGTCGATCTGCACGGCGGCACGCTCAGCGTGACGAGCGCTGTCGGCGCGGGCACCTGCTTTACGGTTCGGCTGCCATTCATCCGCGATCACGAACGAGGGGCGGCGTAACGACATGAACAAGATCCTGGTGATCGAGGATGACGCGAACATCCGCGCCAACGTGCTCGACCTGCTCGAAGCCGAAGGCTTCGAAGGCTTGAGCGCAGCCGACGGCGAAAGCGGCGTGACGCTCGCCGTGCAGCAGCTGCCGGCGCTGATCATCTGCGACGTGACCATGCCCGGCATCGATGGCTTCGAGGTGCTAGAGATCCTCAGCATGAAGCCGGCGACCGCGGTGATCCCGTTCGTGTTTCTCTCGGCGCGGGCCGAGCGCGCGGACGTGCGACGCGGGATGGCGCTCGGCGCGGACGACTACATCACCAAGCCGTTCACGCGCGCTGAGCTGCTCGAGGCGATCCAAAGCCGACTGAAACGCCGGCGCGCGCTCGAGTCGTCTGCACCGCCGCCTGCAGATGTGCAATCTCCGCTGCGCGAGCCTGCAACGCAGCGCGAGCTCGCACCGCCGCGGCTCGGCGAGCGCATCGAGCAACGCTTGGTCGTGGCAGATCCCGCGATGCAGGCGTTGTTCTCGCAAGTCGAGCGCATCGCGCGCGCACCGATCTCGGTCTTGATCCTCGGCGAGACCGGCGTTGGCAAAGAGATCGTCGCCGAGCACATTCATCGCGTCTCAGGCCGGCGCGGGCGCTTCGTCGCGCTGAACTGCGCCGCGCTCACCGAGAGCTTGCTCGAGAGCGAGCTGTTCGGTCACGAGAAGGGCGCGTTCACCGGCGCGATCCAATCCAAGGAGGGCCTGTTCGAATCCGCGGATGGCGGCACGGTGTTCTTGGACGAGGTCGGCGAGCTGCCGCTCGGCACGCAGGTGAAGCTGTTGCGTGTGCTCGAGGATCGCAAGGTGATGCGCGTCGGCGCGCGCAGCGTGCGCAGCATCGACGTGCGCTTCATCTCCGCCACCAACCGCGACGTCGAGCA
>JAYUYY010000814.1:0-3584 GCA_043752225.1 Sandaracinaceae bacterium
TTCAGCGGCGAGCGCGCAACCAGCGTGGCGCTCGCCGACGACGAAGCGATCGAGTTTGCGATCGACGCGGCGGTCAAAGCCACGCAGCCGATGCGCGAGCTCAAGGCGTACGAGCGCCAGGCTGTGCTGCATCACTGCGTCGAGCGCTTCGAAGAGCGCTTCGAGGAGCTCGCCGAGAGCTTGTGCATCGAAGCCGGCAAGCCGATCAAAGACAGCCGCGGCGAGGTCACGCGCTTGATCGACACGTTCCGCTTGGCGGCCGAAGAATCGGTGCGCCAGCTCGGCGAGGTCATGCCGCTCGACGTGAGCCCGCGCGCTGCGAGCTACACCGGCATGTGGAAGCGCGTGCCGATCGGGCCGTGCTCGTTCATCTCTCCATTCAACTTCCCGCTCAACTTGGTGGCGCACAAGATCGCGCCCGCGATCGCGGTGGGCTGCCCGTTCGTGCTCAAGCCGGCGAGCCTCACGCCGGTCGGCGCGCTGATCATCGGCGAGATCTTGGCCGAGACCGACTTGCCGGTCGGCGCGTTCTCGATCTTGCCGTGCAAGCGCGAAGGCGCGCGCAAGTTCACCGAAGACGAACGCTTCAAGCTCTTGAGCTTCACAGGCTCAGCCGATGTCGGATGGGATCTCAAAGCGCGAGCCGGCAAGAAGAAGGTCGTGCTCGAGCTCGGCGGCAACGCGGCGTGCATCGTCGACGAGACGGCCGACATCGACGACGCGGTCGAGCGCTTGGCGTTCGGTGCGTTCTATCAATCGGGCCAGAGCTGCATCAGCGTCCAGCGCATCCTCGTGCACGTGTCCGTGTACGACGTGCTCAAGACCAAGCTGGTCGCGAAAACAAAGACGCTCAAGCGCGGCGATCCGAAGCTCGATGAGACGTTTATCGGCCCGATGATCTCGGTGAAGGAAGCCGAGCGGCTCGAGACATGGTTACGCGAGGCGCTCAGCGAAGGCGCGACCACGCTGTGCGGTGGTCGCCGCAACGGCGCGATGTTCGAAGCGACGTTGGTCGAGAACGTGCCGCGCGGTCAGAAGCTGCGCGACGAGGAAGCCTTCGGGCCGATCGCGGTGCTGAGCTCGTTCAAAGACTTCGACGCGGCGCTCGCCGAGGTCAACGAGAGCCGCTACGGGCTGCAAGCCGGCGTGTTCACGCGCGACATCTATCGCGCGCACCGCGCCTGGGACGTGCTCGAGGTTGGCGGTGTGCTGATCGGCGAGGTGCCGTCGTGGCGCGTCGATCACATGCCGTACGGCGGCGTGAAGGACTCGGGGCTCGGGCGCGAGGGCATCCGGTGGTCGATGCAGGACATGACCGAGCCGCGCATGCTCGTTCTGCGGCACCCTGACAAGTAAAAGCGCTACCAGCCTAGGCGCTCGCGGATCACCGTGGCGATCTCCTGCCCGAGCCGCGCGTGCGTGCGCACGTTCGGGTGCGAATCGCAGCCCAGGCCTTCGGCGGGATCGGTCCACAGCTCGACGAAATCAATCTTCTCGTTGCCGCTGGCGCGCTGCTCTTCGACAATCCGCTTGAGCCAGCCGCGCATCGTGCTGCGCGCTTTCGGTTGCGGATGGTCGTCGGCAAGCATGGGCCCGAGCGCGATCAGCAGGAACGCGCCGGGAAAGCGCTCGCGCACCGACGCGATCAACGCGCGATATGCGACCACGAACGCGGGGCCGCTCGGCAACTGGTGCGCGACGTCGTTGGTTCCGAGATTGATCACGACCACGTCGGCGGGCTCTTTCTCGGCCAGCGGCGATCGCTCGTCCGTGGGAATGATGCGGTCGTAGAGCTCGGGAAACGTCGTGCGATCGCGCGCTTCATAGTTGCGCAGAATTCCTTTGCCGCTCCACGCCGCCGCCAAGTAGTCGGCTTGCAGTGCGCGCGCCGCGAACGCGCCAAACGTCTGGTAGTTGTTCTCGCGCCGCGCGCTCCAATGACAGCTGCTATCGGGGCCTTCGTTGCCGTAGCCCGCGGTGATCGAATCGCCGACGAACACGATGCGGCGCTTGCGCGGCGCTTCCATCGGCTCGATCGAGGCGCCCTGATCGAGCACGAAGCCATGGAACGTCAGCGTGCCGACATCGGCTTCGGTGCGCTTCCAGATCAGCACCGTATGAACGCCCGGATCGAGGCGCGTTGCGAGCGGATACACGTGCAGGCCTTCGGCCAGCGCAAACGTCTTGGGTGCTGCGTCATCCACGACGACGGTGATCCAATCGGTCTCGCGCTTGTCGTCATCGATCGGCGTGTCCGTCAGCTTTGCGTACAGAGAGGTGCCGGTGAAGCGCGCCACGATCTGACTGCCGGGCCACGCGCAGCGCGGCGCGCGCGGATCGCGCCGATCGAACCAGCCGATGTAGCGGATGCGCGCGTCGTCGGCGCGCACCGCGACCGGTCCACCGCTGCCTTGCTCGCACGCCAATAGACCGCAAAGCGCGCCGAGCAGCGCGCAACCGAACACGAGACTTCCGACACCACCGATAAGCCAACGCCGCGTCACGCTGCGCACGCTAGCACTTGGCTGCGCGCTGTCGCGTGCGTATGACTCGCGAAAAGCGGTCACGCGATCAAGCGCAGCACTTCATCCAGATCTTCGAGCGTGTCGAGCACCACATCGGCGCGTGCGGCTTCGAGCTCCGCGCGCGTGGCACCGCCGGTCGTGACAGCGATGCACATGCCGCCGTTCGCGTGCGCGCACTCGACGTCGCGCACGGTATCGCCGATCACGATCACGTCTTTCGGCGCGACGCTGCGCGTCAGCTGCTTCAGCGCAACCGGTACGAGCCCGGGTCGCACGCGCGCCATATCGCCCCACGCGGCGATCTCGAATTGCTCGAGCTCGATCTGCGCCTTGCGCAATTTGATCGCGCCGGTCTCGCGATAGTTTCCGGTCAGCAATCCCACGGTCGCGATCCGCGCCTCGCGCAAATGCGCGAGCAGCGCGTGCACGCCGGGCATCGCGACGCACTTGCGCTCCGGCTTCTGCAGCTCGGCCTCGAGCAGCTGTGCGTACAGCGGTCGAAACCGCCCGTGCAGCGCAGCGTCGACGGAGTAGCCGCCGTGCTCGGCGAGCCGCTCGAAGATCCAAGGATCCATCGCGCCGCCGAGATCGATCTTCGCGCCGCCGCAGCGCTCGCCAAGCACCACCGTCGCCGCCTGGCGCATCGCTTCGCTGCCGGCGCCATAGGCGCGCAGCAGCGTTCCATCGATATCGAACAGCAGGACCTTCATGCGTGCGTCACCCGATCAATCGCCGATCGCTTGTTCGATCGCTTCGACCAGACCGAGTGCGGTGGGCGCCATGGTCGGGCTGAAGCGCGCGATCACCTTGCCCTCGCGATCGATCAAGAACTTCGCAAAGTTCCACACGATGTCGCCAGCGCCATCGGGCTTGGTGCTCTCGCTCTCGAGCCACGCGTAGAGCGGGTGCCGCGCTGCGCCGTTGACGTCGAGCTTGCGGAACATCGGAAACGTCACGTCATAGCTCGTGCTGCAAAACGTTTGGATCTCTTCCTCGGTGCCCGGCTCTTGCCCGCCGAATTGGTTGCAAGGAAAACCCAGCACCGCGAAGCCGCGATCT
>JAYUYY010000815.1:0-3579 GCA_043752225.1 Sandaracinaceae bacterium
GCGCATCGTTGCTTCCCAGCTTGCCGTCCGCACCGTCGCCCCAGCACACAAGACTGTCATCTGCACGAATCGCGCACGCATGGGTTGAGCCGCCCGAGATCGCAACGACATCCGCGAGCGGTGCGCCCGCAGAGTCTCGCACCAGCTCGGGCGCGTACGCGGTCACGCCAGCCGCTCCCCAGCAGTACACGAGGCCTGCTTCGGTGAGCGCGCAGTTGAGCGCGCTCCCCGCGTGCACGTCGGTTGCGTGCTCGACGTGCATCACGGGCAGGCCGCTCGCGCCGCCCAGTGCCTCTGCAAACGAGCGCCCCGCGAACCCAGCCCCGCGGCTGACGCCGTCTCCGAGCTCACCGAAAGTCCCTCTGCCCCAGCAGAAGACTCGCCCGTCTGCGTTGATGAGACACGTGTGTTGATCGCCTGCAGAGATCGAGCGAATGCCCGGCAGCGGAAGTTCCGCAGCTGCCGTCGTATTCGCGCTACCGAGCTGCAGATTCGCGTTCGAGCCCCAGCACGTGGCGCCGGTGCCCGTGTCGAGCATCGCGCACGCGTGATCGTAGTGGAGCGAGAGCTGCGACGCGTGTCCGACGTTGATCGCAACCGGAGACGTGCTCGCGCTCCCCGTGCTCAGCAGAGGGACTGTGCCCGCGCCGAGTACAGCGTTGTCCGCTGTCAGGAACAGCCCGTGGACATACCCGAGTGCGATCGAGGACACGCGCTGGTCGCACGCGTTGTCGTGACACTCGAGCCCCTCAGCGCAAGCGATCCCGCACGCGCCGCAGTGCTCCGCGTTGTCGCTGACCTCGGCTTCGCAGCCGTCGTCGAGCTCTTCATTGCAATCGGCAAAGCCTTCCTCGCAAACGCAGGTGTGCTCACCAGCCTCCAAGGGCTCGCAGCGCGCGTGCGCGCCGCAAGCAGGCTCTTCACCTCCGAGCGCAGCGCAGACGTCACGCCAGCATTGCATGCCATCACCTTCGTAGCCCTCGTCGCAAAAACAGCTCGCCTGACCCGATCCTTCGTACGAGCAGGTCGCGTTCGGATCACAGAACGTGGTGCCTTCAACAGTGGGCAGGCACGGGTTGCGCACGCAGGCGCCATCCTCGAGCACGAGCTCGCCGTCGCACGAATCGGGGCCTGCACCGCCGTCGAGGGCTGCACTGCTGCCGTCGCGCTCAGCATCGGAGGTAGCCGCGTCGTCCGGAAGGTCACCGCTGTCGCCGGCATCGGCGTGCGGATCGGCAGCTGCATCGATCCCCACTTCCGGGCTGCCTTCGATCGACGACGTGTCGTCTCCGGTCAGCGTCGCTTCACAGCGACCTCCCACGCGCATCGAGCCTGACGGGCAGGCCGACTCGCCGCACGCGGCGATCAGAAACAAGGTCACGGCAGTCGCGGTCGCGAGGACGCCGCGTCCAAGGTTCATCCTTTGAATCGTCATGGAAATCTCTCCCCTATCCGGATGCGCGCGCGGGCCGCTTGCGACACGGCACGCGCGAGTTGGTTGCTGCCGTCGCCGCATCGGCCGCAGACCGCCGCAGTTGCGTGTTTTTTTGAAAGGCCCCCGTTACACGTGCAGCGCGATCGCCGGCTCGAGCGAGCCGTAGCCAAGCACAGACGCCTATACGACCTTGTGAGCGAAATCACTCACAAAAGACATCGCGGGTACGCTTGAGTCGGCTCGTTTCCACCCTGTTCGAGCCTGTTCGCTGGCCGATAGCTCTCGTGCTCGTCGAGCTCAGCGCGGCGCTTTGCTCGCGAGCAGCGCGCTCAGCTGTTGGTCGAGCTCTTCCATCGTGAACGGCTTTTGGATGAAACCGGCCAAGCCTTTGCCGACGAAGCGCGCGATCGCGTCTTGCTCGTTGTAGCCGCTCATCAACAAGACGGGCACGTTCGGATCGATGCGGCGTAGCTCGCCGAAGGCTTCTTCGCCGTCCATGGTCGGCATGCTGAGATCCATCAGCACGCCCACGATCTGTCGTTGGTGCTCGCGGTACACATTGAGCGCTTCGCGACCGTGCGCGGCGCGCAGCGTGCGCATGCCGAGCGCTTCGACCATCTGGCAAACGATCGCGCGCAAGACCGCTTCGTCCTCGACGACCAAGACCGTGCCGCCGCCGCTGTAGCGAGGCGCGTCGCGCGCTACCGGCGGATCGATTTCGTTCGCGTCGCCTTCGACCGGCAACAGCAACCTGAAGGTCGAGCCCTTGCCCAGCTCGCTGTCGAGCTTCAGCGCGCCCTTGTGGCCGCGCACGATGCCGAGCACCACGGCCAGCCCCAGCCCGCGGCCCGGCGCCTTGGTCGAGAAGAAGGGCTCGAAGATGTGCGCTTGCGTTTCGGGCGACAT
This sequence comes from Sandaracinaceae bacterium, assembly GCA_043752225.1. Taxonomy (GTDB): domain Bacteria; phylum Myxococcota_A; class Polyangia; order Polyangiales; family JAFGIB01; genus JAYUYY01. Next base: position 2,342 of record JAYUYY010000815.1, read on the forward strand.
GCCGGAGCCCGTGTCGCTGACCTCTAGATACGCATAGCTGCCTTCGGGGAGCTCGGGCGCGAGGAAGGTCTGGTCGAGGTACGCGCGGTGAGCGCGTACGAGGCCGGTGCTGATCGAGATGACTCCGCCGCGGTCACTCGCCGCGCTCATGGAGTCCGAAGCGTTGATCACCAGGTTCATGAGCACTTGGCGGATCTGCGTGATGTCCGCGACGATCGGCGGCAGGCCTTCGTCGAGCCGAACGCGCAGCTCGGCCTTCTTGCTGATCGAGACTTGCAGCAGGTGCACGATGTCGGTGATCACGTCGTTCAAGCTGGTGCGCGTCAGCACGAAGCGGCCCTTGCCGGCGTAGGCGAGCATCTGGCGGCAGAGCTCGGCGGCGCGTAGTGACGCCGTTTCGATCGCTTGAAGGTGGGAATGGACGCTGGCGTCGGCCGGCAGGGTCAGGCGCGCGAGATTGGCGTTGCCGAGGATGCCGGTGAGCAGGTTGTTGAAATCGTGCGCGACGCCGCCGGCGAGCAGGCCGAGGCTCTCGAGTTTCTGACCCTCGAAGAGTTTGCGCTCGAGGCCGAGCCGTTCGCGTTCGGTATTTTTTTGCGCGGTGATGTCGATCGCGAGGCCCTCGAAGTAGCAGAATGTTTCCTTGTCGGCCTGGCGACCACGACCGCGGGCCAACACCCATTTCTCCCGGCCCTCACGGGTGCGCAGGCGGTATTCGATCTCCATGGGGGCGCCGCCGGTGACGGCTTCACGCGTCGCGGCCCGCACGCGTCCGAGATCCTCGGGGTGGACGAGATCGCGCAGATGGACGCTGCCGGAAAGAAAATCCTCGGGTGTATAGCCGGTGAGGGTAATTACCCCTTCGCTGACATAGAAGAGGGTGAACTTGTCGTCGTAGCGGCCGCGAAACGCGATGCCGGGCAGCGCGTGAAGAAAGCCGGCGAGTTCGCGGCGGCTTTCGATCACCTCATGGGTGCGGTCGGTTACGATCTGCTCGACGACGGCGTTGCGCCGGGTGAGTTGAAAAATCCATCCGGCCAGCGTGCCGCTGAACACCACGCCGAAGGTCAGCAGCCACAGCGGGAGGTGGTTGGACATTTCCGCCCACCACTCGGGGCGCGGGCGGTAGAGCACGTTCCAAGTTTTTCCGCCGATGGGGATCGGTTGCTCGCGGATGAGGGCACCGGCGCGAAACTCCGCCTCGGTGGGCCAAGGGGTGCGGGGGGTCGGGGCGCCGC
>JAYUYY010000816.1:0-3569 GCA_043752225.1 Sandaracinaceae bacterium
GGTGCCGCCCGCGGCTGCGAGCGCGTTGAGCACCGCATCTCCCGCGCCGGTCAGGCCGGGCAAGCCGATCACGTAGGTGTTGATGCCGACCGCAAGCCAGTCGGTGACGATCTGCGTGCTCACGGCTTGATCCCACTCGCAGTTCGGATCGCCATCGGTGATCACGACGACCGATGTGATGCCGTCGGGTGTGCCCGCGGCGAGCGCCGCCTGGGCTTGCTGCAAGCCTTCCTTGAGCGGCGTGCGTCCGTTCGGAACCGGTGCGTAGAGCGGTGAGCCATCGGCCGGGCCTGCGAATGCCGACATGAAGTCGGCGCCGGGAGTGAACGCGATCTGATCGACGGCGGTGATCTCGTTGACGCCGCAGGTGCCGCCCGCGACCAGCAGGCCGGGGAAGAGCGCGCAGGTGATGCCGGACGGATCGATGCACATTAAAGGCGCATCGGGATCCGAGCTCGGGAAGAACACCGAGCCGACCGTGAGCATGCCGGTGAGCGGCGTGAGCGCGGCTTCGATCGCAGTGCCCGCTGCTTCCCAGCGCGTGGTGCCGTTCCAGTCCTCGTTCATGCTGCCCGAGCGATCGAACACGAGCAGCACGTTGCCGGGCTTCTCGATCGTCTCGACCGTGCTCTCGAGGATCTGGCTGCCGCAATCGTCGGTGTCGACGGAGGGCTCGTGGCAGCGCATGCCGGGAACACAGTCGTCGCCGGCATCGGGTTGCTCGACCAACACCGGCGGAGGCGACGTGGTGTTGCCGAAGTCGCCGGTGCCGCTTGCGCCGCTCGCGCCGCTCGCGCCTGCAACTGGAGCACCGCCGCCGCCGTTGCCAGCCGCGCTACCAATGCCGCTGTTGCGCTCGACCGTGGTGTCTGCCGCGCCGCAGCCGGCGCCCAGCAGTGCCAGCGCGAACGAAAAAACAACCCAAGTCCGCGGAACCACTCGCGTATATAGACCCATTTGCAGCCTCCTTCAGCCCCACAGCCGAAGCTCTGTCCCAAGCTTGCGCAGTCCTTTTGTTACACAGGTCGCATTTTGACGCCAGCGGGGGACGGCAGAGATCCAGCTAGATGTCGCCGGCAGTTACACAATTGCCGACCTTTCAGAGCTATCGGCGGCTCTTTCGGGTAGCCCCGATTGGGGGACGGCCTCCGCTAGGGACAGGTGCGTTCGGGCAGCGCGCCGAGCCGCTCGCGAGCCCAATACGCGCCGGTCTGCGCGCGTTGCTCGGGCGAGCTGAATCGATATTTAAAGAACGCGACGCGCACCGCCTCGACCGCCGCCGGCAGCGGCGCTTCGAAGAGCGGCTGGACGATCTCGCGATCGCTGCACACGCGTGCGAGCAGGTTGTGCACGTACTCGGGCATGCCGCGCTGAAACGACAGCCCGTAAAACCACAGCCGGAAGTCCACGCGCGGTTGATGCGGCGCGACCAGCGGTGGCGCGCGCATCACGTCGCCCGGCTTCCAGCGCAGGTCTTGCTCGCGCCAAGCGCCGTGCACGCGCAGCTCGAGCTGCGGCTCGATGCGCTCCTGCGTGATGTGCCCGAACAACTGATAGATGTTCGCGACCCGGAACGGCGCGATCAGCGCGTACGGCTTTCCAAACGCGCGTTGCACCGCTTCAGAGGGTGCGAAGCGCAAGGCGCCGCCCATGACCGATGCGAGCAGCCAAATGCAAAGCGCGGCAGGCGTCGCAAACGGTGCGAGCTTCGCGACGCGAGCGAGCGGTGTCGTAGCCGCGTGGCCGGCTGCGAGCTGCGTTGCATCGAGCGTGGCTTGCGGCATGCGGAGCCAAGCACGCACGCGCAACACATCGCGCTCATCGAGCAACAGCACGTGCAGCGCGACGGATAAGTACGTGAAGAACCCGTAGTTGGCGGTCGCGGTGTTCACGATCTGAAAGCCGGTCAGCGAGGCGAAGGCGATCAGCCGAGTGGGTCGCGGTCCGAGCACGAAGAACGGAACGATCAGCTCAAGCGCGAGCGCGCCCCAGCTCTCGACGTGATGCCAGCTCGTCGGCAGATGGTGCGCGTGCCATGCGAGCGGGCCGGGCAGCGGCGCGGTCTCATAGTAGAAAGTCATCGCGCTGCCGTTCTGCCAGTCGTGCAGATGCGACTGCCACTTCGCGAGACCCGACTCGAAGTAGAGCTTGAAGATCAGGAGTCGGAACGCGAAGCGCACGAGCGGCGCGGGTCGATCGCTAGGCAAGAACGCGGAGAGCAGCGCGACCTCGACCAACATGTTGTCCCATTGGAACGCGGTGAAGTCGTCGCATGCGATTGCGTAGCTCAAGTACAGCGGTGCACTGAACGCGAAGCAGATGCGCGGCGCGTAGCCGGCGAGCGCGCACGCGGCGAGCGCCGCGCCGAGCCAGGCTCCTGTGCTGAGCGCGAGATCGCCGTGCGCGAGCCAAAGCAACGAAGGCGCGTCGAGCCAGCTGCCACCGCTCTCGGCTGTACGCTCGAACAGGGTCGCGGCTGGTAAGAGGCCGCGCGAGCCGATCAACCACGGCACTTGAAGCGCGAGCGAGACCCAGGCGGAGCACAGCACGGCTGCGAAGGCTCGCTGATAGAGGCGCGCGACCTGCATCCGGCGCGAGCATACGCGCTTGCATCGGCCGCGACGCCCGACCAGATCGCCCCACGCGAGGTAATCGTGCGGCCTGCGACGGCGAAAATATGCAGCGCCGCATTGCAGGAGCAAGGTCGAGGCACGCGATCCGCGTGCTCAACGCCTAGTTAGGCTGCGTTCGGCGACGTCACCGAGAGCTCGCACCAGCTCGCACGCTGATTGCGCACGCTTCTTGCGTTGCGATTGGACGGAACAACGGCGCGCAAAACTGTGCGCCAAACGGCGGTCGTCAATGCGTCCCTTATATCTATCAGCATCGATTCTTCTCTTCATCGCGTACGGATGCGACGTCGCAACCTCGCCCACGCTCAGCCAAAGCAGCCGAGCGCCCGACGGCGGTGACTCGATCGTGGATGAGAGTCGTGACCATGGTCGCCTCGACGGCGGTATCGTCGATCTCGATGCGAGCTCGGGCGAGCTCGATGCGGGTGATGGGAGCTCGGATGCCGGCCCGCTCGATGACTCCGCGGTCGACAGCGGACCACCCGAGTGCCGGGAGCACGCCGACTGCGCAGATGCGGAGAAGCCGGAGTGCTCCGACGATGGCGAATGCGTCGCGTGTACCGAGGACGCTGCATGCAGCGATCGCGGAGCCGCGAGCTTGTGCCACACCGGACGCGGCGCGCTGCGCGGTCATTGCGTCGAGTGCCGCGAGCATCAGGACTGCGAAGACTTGGCCGAGCCGCAATGCTCGAGCGCCGGGTCGTGCATGTCGTGCACGAACAATGATGCATGCGAAGGTCGCGCGAGCGCCGAGCAGTGCAACCAGCGCTCCGGCGCGCCGACGTTTGGAACGTGCGTCGAGTGCACCGGCGCGACCGAGGGTCAGATGTGCGGCGCAAGCTCGTGCATGCAGAGCAGCGGTCAATGCACTGACACCCCTCGCGCGAGCCTCGAAGTGTGCGAGGCCTGCGAAGCGGACAGCGAATGCAAAGCCGG
>JAYUYY010000817.1:0-3565 GCA_043752225.1 Sandaracinaceae bacterium
TCGTGCGCTGGCTGAGCGTCGACGCCGAGGGCCGCGCGCTGCTCGAGCTCGGATACTTCGAAGCCGCTTCGAAGGACGCTCCGACCCGCGTGAGCGCGCAGGCCGCGGCCGCGCAGATGCAAGCCGAGCTCGTCGCCGCGGTTCCGTCGCTGATGCGAAAGCTCTTCGGCATTCCTGAAGTCGCCGCGCCGGCCGAGCCTGAGCCGGTAGCTGACGAAGCGGACGTGCCGAGCGCGACGCGCCCCACCCGCTCTGCGAGCCGCACCACCGATGCAGATGACGAAGGGGGAGGTCTTGCCCTACCCGGCTGGATTACGATCGGGGCCGGCGTCGGAATCCTCACCGCCGGCATCATCGTGGGCATAGTCGCCGACCAAGATTATCGAGCGTGGAAAGACATGCCCGTGGGCACGCCCGCCGAAGCGGTCAAAGCCGATGCGAAATTCGAAGATCTCCAGGACCGGGCCATCACCGCCGACATCCTGATTCCAATCGGCGCGCTCGCGCTGGGTCTCGGAGCCACGCTGCTCTTGATCGATCTCAGCGACAGCGAAAGCGACGACGGTGAGCGCGCGCACCTGAGCAGCGATCGAGCCCAGCTCGGCATCTCGCCGCTCCGCGACGGCGCAATGCTCTCTTTCAGTGGAAGGTTCGACGAGGCGCTCTGATGTCCACGATGTGCAGCCTGCGCTCGATCGCGATGCTCTCGTTGCTGCTCTGCGGATGCTGGTTCGATCGCGGCCAGCACATGCAGGCGTGTGTCGGCGACAGCGACTGCGACAGCGGTTTCTATTGCTACCAAAGCTTCTGCATCGAAGGCACGGGCCGCAGCGGCGAGCCCTGCGGGCAAGTGAGTCAGATCGAGAGCTGCTACGAAGGCGACGAGGCGACGCGTGACGTCGGCGCTTGTGCTTCCGGACAGCGCTTCTGCGCCAACGGCACGTACAGCGAATGTCTCGGTCAGGTGCTTCCCGCGCTCAATGAGGTCTGCAACGGCAAAGACGACGACTGCAACATGCGGGTCGACGACGTCGCGGCCGCATCAACCTGCACGACACCGCTGCAAGGCGCTTGCGCCGAAGGAGCGCTTGCGTGCCGCGACGGCGTCGAGGTCTGCCAGCCGCTGCGCCAGTCGCAGACCGAGGTGTGCAACGCGATCGACGATGACTGTGACGGGACGGTGGACGAAGTGCCGCTCGTCGCCTGCTATCCCAACGGCAGCGAAGGCTGCGCGCTCGACTCGGAGTCGAGCTGGCAATGCCAAGGGCTCTGCGCCACCGGCCTGGTCGAGTGCGACGCCGGCGGGGAGACTTGCCGCGGCGCGATCACGCCGACGAACGACGTGTGCGCGCGCGGCGCAGCGTTTGCCCAAGACGAGGATTGCGACGGCCAGATCGACGAGGGCTGCAACTGCAGCGATGGCACCCCACGCGACTGTTACGCGGGGCCGATCGGCACGAGCGGTCACGGCGGATGCCGCGCAGGCACGCAGACCTGTGACGGCATCGAATGGGGCCCGTGCATGAATCAGGTCCTGCCGAGCGCGGAGACCTGTGAGAACCAGGGCACCGATGACGATTGCAATGACGTCATGGACGACGTGCCGGGCGTCGACGCGGCTTGCATCGCGACGGGTGCGCGTGGCGAGTGCCGCAATGGCACGATGGACTGCGTACCGGGCGTCGCGGCTCCGGAGTGCGTCGGCAGCGCTCCGAGCTTCGAGCTGTGCGATGACCTCGACCAGGACTGCAACGGCGATCCGACCAACGGCTACGACTTCACGAGCAACGCGACGTGCGGCTCATGCGACGAACGCTGCTCTTTCTTCTCCCAGACCTGCTGCAACTCGCAATGCATCCCCATTTCGAACCTGCAACGCGACGAACAGAACTGCGGCGCGTGCGGCAGAGCCTGCGGCGCAGGCCAGTACTGCTGCCAAGGCGACTGCCTGAGCATTGCGACGCAAGACATGGCGGCGTGCAACTGCAGCAACACGTGCGGCGATCGGTCCTGCTGCGACACGACCTGCCTCGACTTGCGAAACGATCCGGACAACTGCGGCGCGTGCGGCCTCAAGTGCAGCAGGAACGATTCGTGCTCGAACGGCGTGTGTAACTGAGATGAAAGAAGCCGATTCGATCGCCGAGCTCGAGATCGACCTCAGCGCGGCTGACGACGAGCCCCTGCTGTCCGTCGGCGCGCTCGTCGACGGCAAGTACGCCATCCAGCGCGTGATCGGTAAAGGCGGCTCCGGCACCGTCTACGAAGCCCAGCACGTGGCCGTCGGTCACCGTGTCGCGATCAAGGTCATGAATCCGGGGCGAGCCAAGCGCCCGGACACGCTCGCGCGCTTTCAGCGCGAGGCGAAGATCTGCGGAACGATCCGCCACCCGAACGTCGGCCAGATCTACGACGTGGGCGTGCTCGAAGACGGCAACCCGTTCATGGTGCTCGAGCTGCACGAAGGACAATCGCTCGGCGATGTCCTGGCCGAGTCGATCCTTCCGCTCGCGGCGATCATCGAGATCGCGCGCCAGCTGCTCGCCGGTCTTGCCGCAGTTCACGATGCCGGCGCCGTGCACCGCGACGTCAAGCCCGACAACGCGATGCTCGTGCGCGCGTTGAACGGCGACATCGTGGTCAAGCTCGTCGACTTCGGTATCAGCAAGATCGTGCGCGCCGACATCCGCGAACGAGCGCTCACGCGCGAGAACAGCATCCTCGGCTCGCCTGATTACATGTCCCCAGAGCAGCTGCGCGGGCACGAGGTCGACCCGCGCACGGATCTGTATGCCGTCGGCGTGCTGCTCTACGCGGCCGTCACCGGCCGAACGCCATTCGACGCCGAGAACCTGGCGGATCTGTTGGTCGCGGTCGTGCGCGATCCGGTGATTCCTCCGTGCGAGCTGCGCAGCGACTGTCCGGCCGAGCTCGAGTTCGTGATCATGAAAGCGATCTCGCGCAATCCGGAGAGCCGCTATCAAAGCGCAGATGAGATGTCGCGCCAGCTCGCGCAGGTGCAGCGCGCGGTGCGTTATGCGCCGGATCCAGGCATCGCGCTCTTGCGTCAGCCCATGCCGCGACGCACCGCGCCGACGACGCGCGCGCGCGCACCTCGCGCGGTGAAGCCCGCCCCGGCTACGGAGGTGGTCGACCCAACGCCGCTCGCGGACACGAGCCCGCCAAGCGCGAGCACGCGCAAGCCGTTGATCTTAGTGTCCGCGATCGCTGCGGGCGCGTTGCTCTCCTTCTTGGCGGCGCGCGTGCTGTTCGCAGACGCCGCGACGCCGAGCGCCCTGCCCCCAGCGTCGGCACAAGCTGCGCACCGCGCGCAAGACAGCGACGCACGCCCGAGCAGCGCACCGAGCATCGCGCAGCGTGAGCCGGTCACAGCCATAACGCCCAGCGCGCCGCACGTAGAGTTGCCCGCTGTGAATGTGACCCAAGCCGATCCTCCTGCTGCAAAGCCGCAGATCAGCGCGAAGCGCGCTCGCCGGTCGCGCCCTTCGCAGCCCGCTCAGCTCGATCAAGCGCGTGCGGCCGAAACGACGGGCGCAGCAGTGAT
>JAYUYY010000818.1:0-3565 GCA_043752225.1 Sandaracinaceae bacterium
AGCCGGCGTCGGCTCGGGCGGGGTCGGCGCGGCGGGCACGACCGGCGGCGCCGGCGGCACAAATGTCACCGGCGGGGCGGGCGGATTGGATGCCAGCACCACCGGCGGCAGCGGCGGCTCGAGCGGTTCGGGCAGCGACGCGGGCACGCTGCAGCCGCTCGCCGAGCGCGTGTGTCCTGCGGGCGAGAGCTTCGGCGCGCCGCTGCCGGTCGACACGAACGCTCGCGTCGCGACGCTGGTGCAAGGCGGCTTCGGCTTTCTCGAAGGGCCGGTTTGGATCGCCGAGCAGAGCTCGTTGCTGTTCACCGACATGAACATGGGCGCGCCCTCGAGCGCGAGCGGACCGCCGGCACGCATCCGCAGGCTGATGCCGCCGAGCACGTTCGATGTCTGGGTCGAGCAAGCCAACAGCAACGGGCTCGCGCTCGACAGCCATGCTGACGTCAACGGCGGGCACGTGCTCGCCTGCAGCCACGACGTGCAGAGCCTCTCGCGTTTCGATGTCGACACGAAGGTGCGCACGCCGCTCGCGCTGCTCTACCTCGGCGATCACTTCAACTCGCCCAACGATCTCACCGTGCGCAGCGACGGCACCGTGTATTTCACCGATCCCGATTGGCAGCTCGGCTCGCGCAGCTCCGAGACCGGCATCACCGGCGTCTATCGCGTCACACCCGCGGGCAACGTCGAGCTGGTGACGAGCGCGCTCAGTAAGCCGAACGGAATCGCGCTCTCGCCCGATGAGAGCACGCTCTACATCGGCTCTTCGGGCAGCGACATCATGAGCGCGCCAGTGAACGCCGACGGCTCGGTCGGTGAGCTCACCGTGTTCGTCTCATTGAACGGCGGCGCGGATGGCTTTGCGATCGATTGCGCGGGCAACTTGTACGTGACCACCGGCGGCGCAGTGCGCGTGTTCTCGCCGACCAAGCAAGACCTCGGCAGCATCAGCGTCGGCGCGACGCCTTCGAACGCGGCCTTCGGCGGCGCCGATCGCAAGACGCTCTACATCACAGCGGGCTCGGGCTTGTATTCGATCGCGTTGGCCGTGCCGGGCCTGCCGTACTGAGCTTCGGATGAAGCGGATCGCAGCAGTCGTGTGGCTCGCGCTCGCGTGTGCGCGCGCCTCGCTTGCGAGCGCGCAAATGCACAGGCAAGCGCAACCGCCCGCGCTGGATGCCGCTGAAACGCGCGTACCGCCTTCGATTGAATCGCTGCCCGCGCTCGACTTGCCGAAAGGCGTGTACGTGGCGCCGGAGGATCTCGAGCTGCTGGTGCGCGTGGAGATCGATGGACATGCGGTGATCGAAGAAGCCAGCGCGACTGGCGTGTTGCGCTCTCAGATCGAAGCCTTGATCGCGCAAGCGCGCTTCACGCCGGCGCGGATCGGCGACAAACCCATGCCCGCCCTGGTGCGGATCAAGCTGGCGGTCACCGAGGAGCCACCCGAGCCCGACCTCGTCACCGAGACGAGCGCGCGCGCGGACACCGATGCGGGCGTCGAGCCCGTCGAAGACATCGCGCAGCTCGGCGCGCGTGCCGAGGTGGATCCGCCGCGACCCGGCGCGCGCAAGCTCAAGCTCGCCGAGATGCGCGACGTGCCCGGCGCGTTCGGCGATCCGTTTCGCGTGCTCGACACGTTGCCGGGCGTCGTGCCGCTGTTCAGCGGCTTGCCGTATGTCTACGTCCGCGGCGCGCCGCCCGCCGGCACGATCTACGTCTACGACGGCATCGTGTTGCCGTCGCTGTTTCACTTGGCGTTAGGCCCTGCGGTGATCCACGCCGCGCTGATCGGCGACTTGCAGTTCTATCCCGCGGTGCCGCCTGCGCGCTTTGGCCGGCGCACCGGTGGCGTATTCGCGGCCGAGAGCAAGCAACCGAGCGCAGGCGATCCCACGCACGCGGAGCTCGAGCTGCGCTTGCTCGACGTGAGCGCGATGGTCGACATAGCCCTTCCCGGCAACGACCACGCGCCGCATCGGCTGACGCTCGGCGGGCGCTACGGCTATCCGGGCTTACTGCTCTCGATCTTCAGCGACGAAGCGCAGCTCGCGTACTGGGATTACCAGACCAAGTACCGCGTGCCGATCGGTGGCCATGATCGCTTCGAGCTGACGTGGTTTGGCGCGTACGACTTTGCCGGCGCGGTCGATGATCCCGAGCAAGCTTTCTCGCTCGAGTTTCATCGCGCCGAAGCGCGCGTGATCCGCGAGCGCGACGACTTCGAGATCGGCTTTGCGCTGCAAGGCGGCTTCGAGCGCTCGGGGCTCGGCGAAGAGGTCGAGGTCTACGCGTGGCGCCTAGGCCCGCGGATCTGGACCGCGCTCGAGCTCAGCGACCGCGTGCGCGCGCGCTTCGGCGCCGACATGCTCGCGGCGGTCGGAGAGATCATCGACCGCAGCCAGATCGACTTCGGCGGCTCGGAAGACACACCCGGCGCATTTGGCGGTGAGCCGGACATATCCAGGCCAGGCCCAACGCCCGATGGCTTTCCGCAAGATCCGACCATGCCGCCGGTGGGAACGATCGATCCGATGCAGATGATCGACCCAGCCGGCGAACAGAACGCCGACGTTACGCCGTTCGACAACCCGCTCTACGCGGCCGTCGCGGGGCGCAACCTCGGCGGCGTGTATGGCGAGCTCGAGATCGATCTCAACGACGAGCTCACGCTCGCGCCCGGCTTGCGCGCCGATGCGTGGCTGACCGGGTCGCGCGCGCAAGCTGCGCTCGAGCCGCGCTTGATGACGACGTACGCGCCGAACGAATGGCTCGAGCTCCATCTCGGCGGCGGTCTCGGCCACCAAGTTGCGGCGCTGCCGATCGCGTTGCCGGGCTTCAACGACGTCGCGCTCGAGCACGGCTTGCAACAAGCGATCAGCAGTGAGCTCGGCGCCGCGGTCAAGCCGCTCGAGGATCTGCGGCTCGAAGCCACGCTCTACTACAACCACTTGAGCGGCTTGCTGTTGCCCGATCTGTTCATCGAGTGCAGCGACGACAGCTCGATGCCGCTGTGCCCGCCGAGCGACTCGCTGCCGCGCGGTGATGTCGATGCGTATGGCGTCGAGGTCTTCCTCAAACGCGACTCGCTGCACAACGCGGTGAGCGGTTGGCTCAGCTACACGCTCGGCTGGGCCGACGGCTATTCGTCGACCGGCGTCGAGTTCACGCCGTCGTTCGACGTGCGTCACATCGCGAACTTGGTCGTGCAGACCGAGCTCGGCGGCGGCTTCGCGGTCGGGCTGCGCGGGCACTATCGAACCGGAAAGATCGCGCGCGCGGATGTGTACGGCTCGTTCGTCGGTCCGTTTCGCCTCGAGGAGCGATTGCCCGGATTCTTCCGCGCCGATGCGCAGATCATCTACGGCTGGCTCACCGACTGGGGAAGCATGCGCGTGAGCCTCGAGTGGATGAACCTCACGATGTCCGAGGAGCCGATCGGCCTCGACTGCAACTTCGACGACATCAACCCGCTCAACCCCAACATCCAGTGCGATGTCGACTACGCGCCGGCGATCTTCTTTCCGAACCTCGGCGTGCGCGGCGAGATCTGATCACGACGCGC
>JAYUYY010000819.1:0-3563 GCA_043752225.1 Sandaracinaceae bacterium
GCACCAAGTTTCGCGGTCAGTTCGAGGAGCGTTTGAAGGGCGTGCTCAAGGCGCTCGAAGAGAAAGACAACGCGATCCTTTTCATCGACGAGATCCACACCATCGTCGGCGCGGGCGCGACCAGCGGCGGCTCGATGGACGCGAGCAACATCCTCAAGCCCGCGCTCGCCTCGGGCAAGCTGCGCTGCATCGGCTCGACCACGTACCAGGAGTACAAGCACATCGAGCGAGACCGCGCGCTCGCGCGGCGCTTCCAGAAGATCGAGGTCGGCGAGCCGACGGTGAGCGAAGCGATCGAGATCCTGCGCGGCTTGAAGGGCCGCTACGAAGAGCACCACGGCGTCACCTACGACGACGACGCGGTCGAAGCCGCCGCGACGCTCGCGGCCAAGCACATCACCGAGCGGTTTTTGCCCGACAAAGCGATCGACGTGCTCGACGAGACCGGCGCGCTCGACCGCTTGCGTCCGGATGCCGAGCGCTCGCGCCGCGTCACCGTGCCGGACGTGGAGCGCGTGGTGAGCCGGATGGCACGCATCCCGGAGAAGTCGGTTTCGTCGTCCGATCGCGATCGCTTGCTCAGCCTCGACGCGGATCTGAAGGGCGTGATCTTCGGTCAGGACGAGCCGATCGAAAAGCTGGTGAGCGCGATTCGGCTTTCACGTTCGGGTCTGCGCAATCCAGAGAAGCCGATCGGCAGCTTCTTGTTCGCGGGACCGACCGGCGTCGGCAAGACCGAGCTCGCGCGCCAGCTGGCCAAGACGCTCGGCATCGAGCTGTTGCGCTACGACATGAGCGAGTACGGCGAGCGCCACACGGTCTCGCGCTTGATCGGCGCGCCGCCCGGCTACGTCGGCTTCGATCAAGGCGGGTTGCTCACCGATGCAGTGCGCAAGCACCCGCATTCGGTCGTGATGCTCGACGAGATCGAGAAGGCTCACCCCGAGCTGTTCAACCTCCTGTTGCAGGTGATGGACCACGCGACGCTGACCGACAACAACGGTCGCAAGGCGGACTTCCGCAACGTGATCTTGATCATGACCACCAACGCCGGCGCGCGTGAGATGAGCCGCGGCAACATCGGCTTCGGTGAAGGCAAGAACATGGGCGGCGCGGGCATGCGAGACGTCGACGAGACCAAGGCCAAGGGCGCGCTCGAGCGCACGTTCTCGCCCGAGTTCCGCAACCGGCTCGACGCGTGGATCGTGTTCCACGGGCTCTCGCGCGAGATCATCTTGCAAGTGGTCGACAAGGAGGTAGCGCTCCTGCAAGCACAGCTCTTCGAAAAGAAGGTGACGCTGAAGCTGACGCCCGCTGCGCGCGAGTGGCTGGCGGAGAATGGCTACGACCCCTCGTTTGGCGCGCGCCCGATGGGCAGGTTGGTCGAAGAGAAGGTGAAGCGTCCGCTGGCGGAAGCGTTGCTCTTCGGCTCGCTCACGCAAGGCGGTAGCGCGAACGTCGATGTGGTCGACGGCAAGCTGGTCCTGGCTGCCGTCGCGCGCGAGCAAGCATAAGACGCGCTTCGGACGCGAAATCTATGGCGCGTATCCCGACTCTGCGCATGCGCAAGCCGCTCGATCGCGCACTGCGATCCGGTCATCCGTGGCTGTATCGCGATGCGCTCGAAGCGCATGAGCTGTTGCCGGGCACGACCATTCGCATCGCGAGCAAAGACGGCAAGGTGCTCGGCTGCGGACTGACCGAAAGTGGTCCGATCGGGGTGCGCGTGTGGACGACGACGGATGCGCCGATCGATCGCGCGCTGATCGCCGAGCGCGTGCGGGAAGCGCTCGCGCTGCGCTCGCGGGTGATTCCGCCTTCCACCAACGCGTATCGCTTGCTGCACGGCGAAGGCGATCGCATGCCGGGCGTCGTGTGCGATCGCTACGACAGCGTCGCGGTGCTCAAGCTCGATGGCGAGAGCAGCAGCGCGTTGCTCGCTCCGCTGCTCGAGGTGTTGCGCGAGCAGCTGCCTGCGCTCGGCGTGACGACGCTGTTGCGGCGCGTCTCACGCACCCAGCGCAAGCAGCAGCCGCTGGTCGCAGAGGCAAGCCTGCGTGGCGCGGAACAGCCGACCGAGCCGGGCAGCGCACAGCTCGAATGGGGCACCCTCCCCGCGCAGCCGATGGTCGTGCTCGAGAACGGCATGAAGCTGGCCGTGGATGTCGTGCACGGGCAGAAGACCGGGCTGTTCCTCGATCAGCGCGAGGCCCGCGCGCGCGTGCGCTCGCTCGGGCGCGAAGCTTCGGTGCTCAATCTCTACGGGTACACGGGTGGCTTCTCGGTCGCGGCTGCGCTCGGCGGCGCGCGCGCGGTCACCACCGTCGACGTGGCGGCACCCGCGCTCGCGCTGGCGGAGCAGACGTTCGCGCTCAATGAGCTGCCCGCAGGACTGCACACGACCGCCGCGGCGGACGTGCATGAATGGCTCACGGATCGCCGCGACCGCTTCGATCTGGTGATCGCCGATCCGCCCAACTTCGCGCCGAGCGAAGCCGCGCTCGGCGCAGCGCTCTCGAGCTACGCTAACCTGCATGCGCTCGCGCTCGCGGTCGTCGCGCGTGGCGGTTATTACATGGCCGGCTCGTGCTCGAGCCACGTCGATGCCGCCGCGTTCATCGAGACGCTGCGCGCGGGAGCACAGCGCGCGCGGCGCATCGTGCAAATCCTAGATCAGCATGGCGCGCCGCCGGACCACCCGCGCCTGCTCGCGTTCCCCGAAGGCGATTACCTGAAGGTCGTGCTCGCGCGAGTTTGGTGAGCTCTACAGACGACTGCGCCCCCGAAGCCGAAGCTCCGAAGGCGCGATCGCTACGTCTGTTGCGCTCTGCTTACTCGCGCGTCGCTTGGAAGAACACGATGGTCTCTGCGCCGGTGTCCGCGTCGATGTCGACGGTGCGCACCGTCAAGACGTCGCCTTGGATGCAATACTGCGCGGGCTCATCGGCGACGCCTTCGCTGTCGGTCGTGATGATCGCGTCGCCATCGAGCTCGTAGGTGCCCGTTTCCATCTTCATGCTCATGCTGCCGGTGCTGACCTCGCAGCTGTCGCCCAAGTCCGTGACCATATTTTCAGGTGACTCGAAGCTGCTGCACGGCGCATCCATCACGCACGAGCGCGGGAACGCAAACTCGATCGTGACGTCTGTGTTTTGCTCGCTCGAGTACGTGCTATCCGCTTCGAGCGTGATCGTGCCAGTGAGGTCGACGCCCGCGGTAAACACGAGCTCCGCGCAGTCCGCAAACGGGTTATCGGCGCCGAAGATCGAGTCCGCCGTGATGTCGGCGCACGCGAGGTCGAACGACCACGTGCCGGTCACGTCGCCGCCGCACGCCTCGAAGTTGAGATCGTCGCAGCTGCCCGCGGTCTGACCGGCGGCGGTCAACACAATCGCAAACATCGTGAAGTGATCGGTGGTCGCGACGACACTGTCGCCCTCGACGCGCGAGTCCGCGAGCTCGACCCAGGTGTCGGTCTCCTCATCGAGCCACGCGAGCGCGGCATCCATGCCTTCGGGCACGCTGCCGTTGAGCTCGATCGTCAGCTCGACCGGCATGTTGAA
>JAYUYY010000820.1:0-3558 GCA_043752225.1 Sandaracinaceae bacterium
CGACGATCAGCGGGTTGATGTCGAGCTCTTGCACCTCGGGCAGCTCGCAAGCGAGATCCGAGATCCGCAGCAAGATGGTCTCGACCACGGCGAGGTCAACGGCGCGAAGATTGCGAAAATCACCGAGCAACCTCGAGACACGCGTGCGAGCGATCAAGCTGCGCGCGAGCGGCTTGCTCAGCGGTGGCAGCTCGACCGCGACATCTTGCATGAGCTCGACCAGCGTGCCGCCGGCCCCGAACGCGATCGCGGGCCCGAGCGCGGGGTCGCGCGCAATGCCGATTAGAAGCTCGCGGCTATCCGCGCGCGCGATCATGCGCTCGACGAGCACGCCTTCGATGCGTGCCCGAGGAGCCGCTTCGCGAACGTTGCGGATGAGCGTGGCGTATGCCGTGCGCAGCTGCTCAGCGTCCTCGATGCCGAGCGCAACGCCGCGGACCTCCGTCTTGTGCGTGATGTCCGGCGAATCGATCTTGAGCGCGACAGGGAAGCCGAGCTGCTCTGCCACAGCAAGCGCTTGCTCCACGTTGCGCGCGGCCTGCGCGCTCGCGACAGCGATGCCAAACGCAGCGAGCAGCTGTTTGGACTCCAGCTGCGACAGCAGAGAACGACCCGCGTCGAGCGCGCCGTGCACGATGCGCCGTGCGGCCGCAACGTCGCTCACGGTCGAGTCGACCTCGGGACCCGGAAGCTCCGCCGCGAGCCGCCGATGGCGCGCAAAGCGCGAGAGCGTGTCGAAGGCTTCGACCGCCGCTTCTGGCCAGTCGAACGAAGGCACCTCGTGGGCGACGAGAACCTCGCGCGCTGTTCTCACCTGCTCGCCGCCCATGAAGCACGCGAAGATCGGAATTTTGGCGCTGCGCTCGCGCTCCGCGACGATGCGCGCGACTGCTTCAGGCTGCGTCATGGCCTGCGGCGTGAGCAGCACCAAGATGCCGTGCACGCCGGAGTCCGCAAGGCATGCGTCAAGCGTCTGCGCGTATCGCTCCGGCGTCGCGTCGCCGATCATGTCGATCGGATTGCTGCACGCCGCGTGTGACGGCAGCACTGCGGCGAGCGCGGCGCGCGTTTGGTCGCTCAACTTGGCGGCCTGCACCCCGAGGTCTTCCATCCGGTCGACCGCGAGCACGCCAAGACCACCTGCGTTCGTAATGAGCGCGAGGCCTTCGCCCAAGAGCGCTGGCGCATGTGAGAGCGCCTCGGCCACCGAGAACAATTCGTGGAGCTCGGCAACGCGCACCGCACCCGCGCGGCGCACGGCGGCGTCGAACACCGCATCATTGCCGACGATCGCGCCGGTGTGCGATGCCGCGGCGCGACCGCCTGCAGCGCGCTTGCCGCCTTTCACCACGACCACCGGCTTCGTGCGTGCTGCCGCGCGCAAGCCGCTCATGAATGAGCGCATGTCGTCGACGCCCTCGACGTACAAGAGGATCGCGTCGGTTTGATCATCGAGCGCTAGGTAGTCGAGCACTTCGCCGATCCGAACGTCGGCCGCGGCGCCGAGCGAAACCACGGTCGAGAGCCCAATGCGCCGCGCTTGCGCCCAATCCACGATCGCGCTGCACACCGCGCCCGACTGCGAAACCAGCGCGAGCTTCCCGGCTACCGCAATGCCGCTGCTGAAGCTGGCGTTGAGCGCACTGCAAGCACGCATGACGCCCAAGCAGTTGGGGCCGATCACGCGCAAGCCGTGCTGACGCGCGCGCTCGAGCGCGTTCTGTAAAAGCGCCCCACCCTGCGCACCGATCTCGGAAAAGCCCGCCGACAAAACGATCGCGAAACGCGCGCCATGCACACCGCACTCGGAGAGCGCTTCGGGGACCCGCGGTGCGGGCACGGCGATCACGACGAGGTCCACGCGCGACGGCAACGCGGCCATGCTCGGGTACGCGCGCTGGCCCTCGGAGAGCTCCGGCTGCTTCGGATTCACCGCGTAGAGCGCGCCCTGATATCCGGCCGATCGAAGGTTCTCGAACACACGCCGGCCAAGGCTGTCGGCGCGCGCGCTGACCCCGAGCACCGCAACGCCGATCGGCTGAAAGAGACGCGCAAGCTTGGGCTCGATCATCGGACGCACCTGCTTCGGGAAGGAGCCGCTTGAGCGCAGCTCTTGCGGGCTTGGCTTCGACCGCGCGCAACTCGCTCAGTTGGCACACGTGATGCGAAGCCCTTACGCAAGAGCAAGGCCACCTCACGTTCAACCTCAATGCGTCCCCGGACACGCACCCGCGCGGGGCGAGCTCAACATTATGATCCCGCCCGACTGCCCCATGTGCGCGGCAAGACCATTGCAATGAACGGGTTCAACGCATGACGCGGGCGGGTCTAACAAGCGAAGAAAGACAACGCACGGTGACACACGAAATCGAAAAAGATCCTGTCTGCGGCATGGCTGTCCACCCTGCTTCCTCAAACGGCGGCAGCGTTGAGCACGCGGGCACGACGTACTTCTTCTGCAATCCGCGATGCCGCGCGAAATTCAGCGGTGCCCCTCAGGCGTACCTCGAGGCGGCGCCTCAGGTCGCGTTGGCACCATCCGATGCGACAGCCGAAGCGGGCACGATCGGCACCTGCCCGATGCACCCGGAGGTGCGTCAATCGACGCGCGGGTCATGCCCGATTTGCGGAATGGCGATTGAGCCGAGCATCGCCGTGAAACCGACGACCGCGTTCATCCCGCCCGGCGCAGCGCCTCGATGATGGCATCAACGCATGGCGCTCCCGAGGCCCCGTCCGGTTCACGATAAATGCGACAGCTGGCCTCAGCACCCGCACTGCCGCCCGCAATGTCCAGGCCGTCGATCAGGATCCTGGGAGATCCAAAGCCGCGCGTGTGCGGGGGCGCGGACGCATCGCCGATTCGATGCTCAGACCACGCGGCGGTCATTCCGATGCGCGCGAACGCAAGCCCGAGGTTTTCGCGCGCCTGACCGGCGTTGGGGCAGTCGCGGTCGTAGATGAAATCCACGGTGGGCATGGCCACCATCGTAGCGCCGCGGAGCATCGAGCCCAAGCAACGATCAGACAAGGTGATCAAGGTTGGCGGCTGCTGCAGCACGACGCTCAAGCCGTGCGCGCTGTGCAAATGGGTAGCACGCGCCAAGAGCTCGCTACGAGCGTGGGGCGAACACGATGATCGCGGTGCCGAGCACGCACACGGCCGCGCCGATCAAATCCCAGCGGTCGGGTATCTGACGCTCGATGACCAAGCGCCAGACGACAGCCGACGCGACGTAGACGCCGCCGTACGCCGCGTAGGCGCGACCCGCGTTCGGATGAAACGAGAGCAGCCACGCGAACAGCGCGAGTGACGCAGCGGCGGCGGCCAAGAGCGCAGCCGAGCGCCCGCCGCGCATCCACAAGTAGACGAGGTAGCAGCCACTGATCTCCGCAAGGGCGGTGAGCACGAACAGCGGGATGATGGCGAGTGGTTTCATGGCGGTCCCTTCATGGTGCTGAGAACGTTCCAGCAACGAACGCGATGGGGATCGTCCCGGGAATCGTCTCTGCCGCGCTGATGCTGAGACCCGCGCTTTGGAGCGCTCTCTGCAACGA
>JAYUYY010000821.1:0-3554 GCA_043752225.1 Sandaracinaceae bacterium
TGCACGCGGACTTCGAGGTGCTGCGTCGCGAACGCGAGCGCTTGGATGAGGCGATCGAGCTCTGGCTGCTCGGGCTCGACGACGCCGCGCTCGCCAAGCCGCTGCGCTGGTACAGCCTGAGCCGCAAGCGCGAGTACACGCAGCCGATGTGGTCGGCGATCGTGCACTTCTTCAATCATCAAGCGCACCACCGCGGTCAGTTGATCGCGGTGCTCTCGCAGCTCGGCAAAGACGTCGGCGTCACCGATCTCGGCGTGTTCATCGCCGAGTCCGGAAAAGTCGACGAATAGCGCCTCGCTCGCCGCCGGCAGACCTCGCGCGCTAAGCGGCGCGACCCGAGGCGTTTACACTCACGCGGCTCGCGCTGCCGTGCGCGTGCAACTGGAAGTGCTCCTGCTATTTTGAGGGGTTGCTCGGGTTCTGGCCGTGGTCTACCTGTGTCCGAAGGGTGCACACCATGATGGGAACGACACGACAGCGCGCCGTTGCGAATAGCCATGCGCGCATCGCCTTGTGGGCTGCGCTCTGCGCGCCCATTGCGGCGTGTACGGCAGCTCCCACCGTGAGCACCTCGCAGGCCGGGAGCTGCACGACCGGCCACAGCCAGCAGTGCACATGTCCCGATATGACGTTCGGTGCGCAAGTCTGCGACGCGAGCGGTGCGCTCGGCCAGTGTCAATGCGGCGCGACGCGCGGGGGCGTGGGCGGTGTGGCGGGTGCCATCGCAGGGACCGGCGGCGGTGTCGGCGGCGCGGCCGGCATGATGCTGCCGGTTGGGGGCACGTCGGGCGCAGCGGGCATCTCGGGTGCGAGCGGTGGTGCGTCCGGCGCTGCCGGAATGACGACGACGGCCGGCGAAGGCGGCGTGAGCGGCATGGCTGCGGGCGCTGCGGGCGCTGCGGGCATGACGATGATGACGGGCGGCGAGAGCGGCACGAGCGGCGAGCCTGGCGCGGACGTTCCCACCGGCGACTACTGTGCATCGGCCGCGATGTGGGATCCCGCGTGGGTCGCGTTCGAAGAAGAAGTCCTGCGCCTCACCAACGAAGTGCGCGCGACGGGTGCGAACTGCGACAGCGAAGGCATGTTTGGTCCCACCGACCCGCTGACGATGAACCCGAACCTGCGTTGCTCGGCGCGCTTGCACTCTGCGGACATGGGCGAGCAAGGCTACTTCGAGCACACCGCGCTCGACGGCCGCGATCCGTTCGAGCGCATGAACGACGCGGGCTACTCGGGCGGCACGCTCGGCGAGAACATCGCGATGGGTCAGCAGACGGCCGCTGAGGTGGTCAATGGATGGGTCGAGAGCGACGGCCACTGCTCGAACATCATGAACTCCGGCTTCACCGAGCTCGGTGTAGGTTACTGGGAAGGCGAGCCCGAAAATCAGTTCTTCAACGGCAACAAGCTGTGGACTCAGAACTTCGGCGCTCCGCTCGGCGGCGGTGGCGAGTGCCCGTTTCCACCGCAGTTCTGCCCGTAGCGCGATTGCTGACGAATGCCTGAGCGGATTGATACGCTTGGCGCATGCGTCATCGTTCGCATGGCACCGGCGCGTTCGAGCTCAAGGACTTCGCGCAGCTCGGCGAGGGCTGCGTGTTCGAGCCCGGCGCGCTGGTCTTTCACGCCGAGAACATTCAGCTCGGGCGCAACGTGTACGTCGGTCACCAAGCCATCTTGAAGGGCTACTACCGCAACACGCTGCGCGTCGGTGACGAGACGTGGATCGGTCAACAGTGCTTCCTGCACAGCGCCGGCGGTCTCACGATCGGCGCGCGCGTGGGCATCGGACCGGGCGTGCGCATCATCACGTCAGCGCATCGCGACGAGGGGCGTGAGGCGCCGATCTTGTTTTCGCCGATCGACGAAGCCGAGGTGATCATCGAAGACGAAGCCGACATCGGCGTCGGCAGCGTGATCTTGCCGGGTGTCCGGATCGGTCGCGGGGCGATCATCGGCGCCGGCTCGGTCGTCACCCGCGATATCCCGAGCTACAGCGTCGCCGCCGGCACTCCGGCACGCGTCATGCGCGAGCGGTAGCGGGTTCAGGCCAGCCGGCGCCTGAAAGCTTCGACGAGCTTGGAGCCGAGCTCGCCCTCGCCAACGATCACGGTCGGCGATTGAACCTGGAGCGTGATCAGCCGGGCGTTGACGTCGCGCGCGAGCGCATCGAACTCCGCGGCGTCGAAGGCGTACAGATCCTCGCTCATCACGATCGCGAACGGCCAGAGCTCAGCCACGCGGGTCGGGGCGTCCCGCAGCTCGCACGAGAAGACGTTCGCGATCGGCACGTCGCGAGCCGCCAAGCGCGCGACGTCGATTAACCGTGGCGGTCCGCCCACTACGAGAATGGTGGTCGCTGGGCTGGTCTCGAGAGTGTTGCGGTCGCCCACGGCGCGAGCGTACCACCCTGAGCCAGAGCCGCTGTGCGCGTATCCACATGGCTGCGCGAACTCGGGAGGTCAGGGGAGCACATTGGGCCCACGTCTACGATGCTGTGATCTGATGCGAAATCGACGCGCTGCGAGCTCGCTCGGCCGCGTGTTGCGCAGCGCCGTGTTGCGCAGATGGCTGAGCAGCGCGCTGTGCGCGGTAGCGGTCGACCTCGCGCTCGCAAATCTCGCGGGCTGCGCAGCGCCGATCCCGATCGCGGAGCACGCGCAGGTCCGAGCCCCACAGCTCACGCTCACGCGCGAGCGCTGGGCGGAGGCCGACGCGCTTTTTCGATCGGATGCGCGCTGGCTCGGCGGCGACGGAGCCTTCAGCGTCGACCTGGGAGGCGATCGCGTGCTGTGGCTATTTGGGGACAGCTTCGTGAGCGATGCGTCTCCATCGAAAGACGCATCGAGCTCCGCGCCGCGCGACCGAAACGGTGCGCACCTCGTCCGCAACAGCGTCGCGATCCAAACCGGCTACGACCTCGCGAGCGCATCGCTCCAGTTTTTCGTGCCGCGTGATGCGAGCGGAGCACCGCAGACGTTCTTCGCCGCGGACAGTCCCTCTTGGTTGTGGCCGGCTCACGGCGCTCGGGTCGGCGGCGTATTGATCCTGTTTGCGCATCGCATGGCCCCAGACGCCGAGCGCGACAAGAAACCCGGTGGGCTTGGCTTTCACCCGGTCGGGAGCGTGGCGCTGCGCATACGCAATCCGGATGCGGAGCCGTCGAGCTGGAAAATCGAGCCGCTCGTGTTGCCCAACGAAGCAGAGCAGACGCGACAAGGTGTCGGGCTGATCGGCGCAGCCGTCGTATGCACGCGCGACTACGCCTATGCGTACGGGGTACGCGACCCCGGCGATCGAGCGCTCACGCTGCTGCGCTTTCCGCTCGCCAGCTTCACCGCCGGTGAGCTGCAGGCGCCGGAGGTCTGGACCGGCGCGCGCGCGGGCTTCGTCGTCGGCGGCGTGGCCGCAGCGCTCTTGCCCGCAGTCTCGACCGAGGTCTCTGTGACCGCGGATCCGCGCGGCACTGGCTACGTGCTCGTGTACACAGAGGGCTTCGGCCTCGCGCGCATCGCCTTGCGCTTCGCACCCGAGCTGAGCGGCCCCTGGAG
>JAYUYY010000822.1:0-8924 GCA_043752225.1 Sandaracinaceae bacterium
CCGCGTGACCACCGGCTCGGCCGCGCGCGAAGCGCTGATCCAGCAGGTGAGCCGCTCGGTGCGCTGGGAGCAAACCATCCGCCGTATGGTCGAGGACGGCGTGACGGCGTTCATCGAGATCGGTCCAGGCAAGGCACTCGCCGGCATGATCAAGCGGATCGATAAAGATGCTCTGCGCGCCAACATCGAGTCCCCCGCGGACTTCGAAGCCGCGCGCGCGGTGATCGCGAAAGTCCGTTCATGACGGATGCTCGCGAGCCGCTGCGTTTCTACTTTAGCTTTCGTAGTCCTTACTCGTGGCTCGCGTACGAGCGGCTCGAGCGCGCGTTCGGCGATCTGCCGATCGAGGTGAAGTACTTCCCGGTCTTCCCTCCTCCGAACTACGCCAACGACCCAGCGGCGATTCCGAACAAGCTCAAGTACATGCTGGTCGACATCGCGCGGCTCGCCGACGCGTATGGGCTTGCGTTGCAACGGCCGACGGTGCTTGACACCGAGTGGGTGCGACCGCACGCGTCATTCATCTACGCGCAGGATCAAGGCAAGGGTCACGCGTTCGGCCTCGCGCTCTCGCGCGCGCGATGGAGCGAGGGCAAAGACGTCGGGGACAACAGCGTGCTCG
Organism: Sandaracinaceae bacterium; assembly: GCA_043752225.1. Taxonomy (GTDB): domain Bacteria; phylum Myxococcota_A; class Polyangia; order Polyangiales; family JAFGIB01; genus JAYUYY01. Next base: position 623 of record JAYUYY010000822.1, read on the forward strand.
CCGAGGTCGCGATCAAGCTCGGGCTCGATGCGAGCGCGCTGGTCGCCGCGGCCGACGACGTCGCGTACCAGACACGCGTGGTCGAAGGCATGATCCAAGGCGCGACCGAAGACTCGATCTTCGGCGTGCCGCTGTTCGTGTACCGAGGCGAGCCGTTCTGGGGCAACGACCGCATCGAGTGGGTGCTCCGCGCGATCCGCAAAGCCCACGGTCACGCGGTCACCGACCTGCGCACCGACGTTCTCCAACCGCTACTGTGATCACGCGAGCGTTGGATTCGCGTTCGATTTGGATGCGAGAGCGAGCGCGCCCGCAGGAAAAACCGGAACAATACTTCCTGTATTGTGAGGATTTTTCCGAGGACGTAAGCCGCTCTCGCGTCCAAAATCGAACGCGAATCAGGCCTTGCGGCAGAAATAGAGCTCTTCTTCCTTGAGCTGCATGCGCTGCGCTTGCGCGTGATCGGCGAGCAAGCCTGCGGCGTTGATCACTTCGACTGAGAAGCCCGACTCGAGCAGTCGCTCTTTGAAGTCGGGGCCGTAGGCGCGCACGTGATCGGTCTTGCCGAACAGGCGTTCGCGCTCTTGCGGATCGGTGACGCTCGGGTCTTCGAACGTGGTCGTCGCGGTGATCGGCACGAGCAACGCGGCCCAACCGCTCGGCGACAACACGCGCGCGAGCTCGCGCATCGCTTTGCGATCGTCGAGCACGTGCTCGAGCACGTGCGAGCACAAGATCACGTCGAACGAGCTGTCCGCGAAGCTCAGGTCGGTGATGTCCATCGACATTTCGGCTTTGCCGTCGCGCACGTCGGTGCTCACGTACTCGATGTTGGGGATCTTGCGCAGCTGCTGCTCGAGCTGTGGCTCGGGCGCGACGTGCAGCATGCGCTTGGGCTTGGCATCGAACAGGTCGGTGCGCTGCTCGAAAAACAGCCACGTGAGCCGATGTCGCTCGACGGTGTTGCACACCGGGCACTGCGCTTCGGCGCGCTTGATCAGACCGTACGGCTTGAAGAAGCGCACGCTGCTCTTGCACACCGAGCAGAAGCGATCAGCCCCGTAATACAGCGCTTTGCGCGTGATGCGCAGCCAAGCGCTTTGGTATCGCGAGCTGTCATTCGGCATTTCGCCGCGACACCTAACACGGGTCGCCGCTCGCTCGTAAGAGCCGCTAATAGGAGGCAGGTCGAGCCGCGGCGAGCTCGGTTTTCGCCGCGGACCCCAGAGCTCGTCGTGGTCCGTGAGCATCGCGATCGGTGTCGATCGAGAGGCAGCGCATGAAGCGCGCCGGATAGCGAAGCGGCCCGGCGGCCGATGCGCCAATCATGGACGTGAATGCAATGGCCGCAGGTGCAGCAGCTCCGGAAGCGCTGCAGAGAACGCTGCGCAGTCGCGCGCGCACTCGGTGCTACGCCGCGCGCGCCACATGCGATCGCGCTCGCGTTGCTATTGGCGGGATTGGTTGCGCTTGAGCAGCGCAGCGTGGGGCGCGCGGCCCGCGCGTGTACGCGAACGCACAAACCTGGCGTGCCAGGTACTTGAACTTCATTCAAGAATCACACAGCTTACCTGACGGGTGCTGGGTTCCGGGTCGTTGGAGGAGCAGCTATGTCTTCACGTCAGCTTCGTGTGTTGCCGTTTCTAATTTTGCTCGGTGTCGCATGCGGCAGCGAGGACAACATGGACGGCATGCAAGCCGGCTCGGGAGCCGGTGCAGCAGGCATCGGGATGCCGACCGCAGGCACCAGCGCGCCGGCAGCCGGTATGACCGGCGGTACGATGGCGCCGACCGGTGGAACCGGCGGTAGCGCAGGTGTTGCCGGAGCGATGGCAGGCGTCGGCGGCGTGGGTGCTACCGGCGGTACGACCGGCGGTATGGGCGGCGCAGCGGGCGACGGCATGATGCCCGGCGACTGCGAAGGCTTCCCGATGGAAGGCTTGGTCTACAGCCCCGGCGGCGACGTGCTGCCGAACACCTGCATGCCGTTCCATCCCACGACCAACAATCCGTACGCGGTGCGCTGCGTGGACGCGTGGCCTTGGTATGAAACCGGTTTCCCCGGCGACAACTTCTGCATCCTGCCGCCGCCGCCCGACAAGGGCCTCCAGTACGGCGTGCACCCGCAGGGCCTCGACTGGTTCGCGCAGGTCTCGACCGGCGACATGAGCGGCTACGAGCGCGCGAACATCTCCGACGACTTCATCATGCAGCCGGCGGACGAAGGCGAGTTCAACTACGCGACGAGTGCGAGTAACACCGAGCCGCAGAACTACTACCGCCACTCCGCGCGCATGCGCTCGGGTTCGCATCACATGATCGTCGCGAACATCGAGAGCTCGCAGGCTTTGGAGACCTGGGGTCCCGGCGCTCCCGTCGGCCTCAACGCGGGTACGGATGGCTTGCCGGGCGCGCAGCGCCCCGATGAGAACACGCCAAAATCACTGGAGAAGCCGGCTGAAGACGCCGGCTACTACGCGATTTTTTCGAGCGGCAAAACCATCATCTTCGACATGCACCACTTCAACGCGACCGACGCGGAGATCCTCAAGGAGGCATGGACCAACATCTGGTTCGAAGACGACGCGACGAAGCTGGTGAGCGGCCTCAATGGTCTCGACCTCACGCAGACCTTCTTCCTCGCGGTGCAGCCCAACACCACGGTCGACCTGCACTACTCGTTCAACGTCACCGAGCCCGTGCGCATCGTGACGCTGTTCGGTCACCGCCACGCTTGGACCACGAACTTCAGCGCGTGGGTCGTCGATGGCAGCGAGACCGAGATCCTCTATCAGTCGTTCGACTGGTACGACGAGCCGACCTACCGCTACGACAGCCTCACCGAGAACCCGGTGCCGGACCACAGCTTGCTCTCGGACGGCGCAGCGACCGGCATCCGCGTCCTGCAGCCTGGCCAAGTGCTGCACTACAACTGCCGCATCCAGTACACCGCCGAGCGCGGCGTGAAAGTCGACGCGCCCGTGACGCCGATGCAGAACGGCACGCTCGGCTTCGCGAACGAGGCGTTCACCGCTGAGATGTGCATCCTCTTCGGCTCGACCGCCGAGGGCACGCTCGGCCGTGTCGCGGCCAACGCCAGCCCGCTGCCGGCGTTCGCGACCGCCCAGTGATCATCGCAGCAATCACCGCATAGAGCCTTCGGGCTCCACCACAACGCTCGCCCGCGCGGCCTCTTCGAGGGTGCGCGGGCGAGTTGCTTTTGGAGGGTTGCGCGGCCAACCTCTGCGCGGGAGATCAAGCGCATGTCCGAAGCTCAATCACCGCGCGTTGCGACCTATCCAAACGGCGTGAAGCTCATCAAGTGGCCGCTGCAGACGGCGCCCACTGCGGAGACCGTCGCGCAGTCCATGACCGAGCACGGCTACAAGGTCTATGACCTGCAGACCGTGCCCGCGTGGTTCGTGCGCAGCCGTCACGCGCACGATGAGCCGGAGATCCGCGGCGCGGTCGAAGGCGTGATCACGTTCCACTTCGACGAGTACCCGGTGACGATCGAGGCGGGCGACATCCTGCTGATCCCGGGCGGCGTCGCGCATGAGGTGATCGCGCACAACGGGCGCGCGTTCTCGGCCTACAAAGGGTCCGTGAGCGGCGAGCGCAAGGTGACCGAGCACGCCGATGCGAGCGGCAGCGTCGAAGATCTCGCGCGCCAGCAGAGCTCGCACTAGATGACCCTTCATTCGACGCTGATCGGGATCGATCTCGACGGCACGCTCGAAGACAGCCGCGACGACATGGTGTCGGCCGCGCGCGTGGTGCGCGCCCAACTCGATCTGCCGCAGCGCCCCGACGCCGAGCTGCGCCCGTGGGTCAACGCGGGCATGGATCAGCTCTACCGCGCCTGCTTCGACGACTACCTCGCAGCCGGTGGCACAGCCGCCGAGCCGCAGCGCTACGCGGTCGTGCGCGAGGCGTACGAAGCCGAGTACTTGGCGAACGTGGCGGTGGCGACGCGGCTATACGACGGGATCGAGCCCGCGCTGCAGGAGCTCTCGCAACTCGGCGTGCTCGCGTGCATCACCAACAAGCCGGAGCACATCTCGCGCAAGCTGCTCGACGAGCTCGACGTCGGCCCGTTGTTTTCCACCGTCGTCGGCGGCGACACCTGCGCCGAGGCCAAGCCGCACCCGATGATGCTGACCGCCGCCCTCGATCGCGTCGCGGCCAAGCTCGAAACCAAGGACCTTCGCGTGTTCATGATCGGCGATACGGCCGGCGACATGCAGCTCGCGCGCTCGTTCGGAGCGCACGGCATCTGGTGCGCCTGGGGCTATGTGACGGAGCTCAAAGAGCCACCGCCCCTGAGCGCCCGCCACCCAAGCGAGCTCGCGCGGATCATCGCGGATGCGGGCTAGTTGGATTCGCGTTCGATTTGGTCGCGAGAGCGAGCGCGCCCGCAGGAAAAACCGGAGCGGTACTCTTGTACTGTGAGGATTTTTCCGAGGACGTAACCCGCTCTAGTGACCAAAGCGGACGTGAATGCGCGTATTCTCTGCGGCCAAATGTCCTCTGAAGAGCAGCTGCGAATCGGCCAGTACGTCGTGTCACCGGACTTGTTCACGCGCGGTTACAACGCGGGCACCGGGCCCTGGACCTGCACCTCGCAGTGCTGCGGCGGCGGCGCGTACGTCGACGTGAAAGAGCGCGACATCGTCGTCGCCCACGCCGAGCTGATCAAGCCGCACCTCGACGAGACCCAGACGCTCGACCAGACGCGCTGGTTCGAGAGCGAAGAGAAGCCCGATCACGACTACGTCTCGGGCGTGTGCGTCGGCACCACCGTCGAAAACGGCAAGTGCATCATGCAGGACAAGCGCGGCTACTGCTCGATTCAGGTCGCCGCGACCGAAGCCGGCCGCACCAAGTGGGACATCAAGCCGCTCTACTGCGTGCTCTATCCGCTCGAGGTGATCGACAACGTGATCCGCTACGACCAGCGCTTTCACGGCAAGCGCCCGTGCTGCACCGCGGAGACGACCTTCGAGATCCCGCTGTTCGAGGCTTGCCACGAAGAGGTCGTGCACCTGGTCGGTGAAGCGGGCTTGCAAGCGATGCGCGCGCACTACGCGCTGCACTATTCAGCTCCGCATGTTGCAGTCGTCAGTGACAAGCACTTGCGCGTGGTTCCGTCGGAGTAATGCGTGATGGATTACGGTGAGCTGATCGTCGCGGCAGGAGCGGGCGCGCTCGCGGGCGCTTTGGGTTTCTTGACCAGCCGTTTGCTGGGCAAAAGCCTGAAGCTCAATACGCAGGTTCAGCGTGCGATGATCATCGGCGTGGTCGTCGGCCTCGCGACCAGCGCGGCGCAGTGCGCGCCGCTCAGCCAGTGGGTGAACCTCGAGCTCGGACTGAAGTCACCGCTCGAGCTCTATATGGCCGCCGAGGGCAAGCGCTTGTTGCGCGATCCGCGCTTCCAAGAAGCGGCCAAGGGTAAGGACGCCTACGAGTTCAACGTGCTCGCCTCGCGCCTGGCAGGGCAGGGCATTCAATACCTCGACGAGCCCCAGCTCGATGCTTGGCTGCGCATTCGCCTCGCGCTCGCCGCGCAATCGCAGCACGTGTGTTCCGGCTTGTGGAAAGGCTCGCTCAGCTCCGACGACATCGCGTCCGCGCTCTCGGCGCTGCCGGCGAGCGAGATCAAGGCTTGGTCCAAGCTCTCGATCGACGCCAGCTTGCGCGCGCTCGAGGAGACCAATCCGGGAGCGCGCGATCAGCAGACCCTGGACGAGGGGCTCGCCGACATCCTCTCGAAGCTGCCTCCGATGGAGCAGGTCCGCGCGCGCGAAGACTTCAAGCTCAAGAGCATCGACGCTGCGCGGGCGTGCGAGCTGATGCTGCTGGTGTTGCGCGGCTCACAGACCTTACCCGCAGGTTTGAAGTATCCCTTCTTGCGCTCTCTCTCTCAGGTCTAAGGCTAAATTAGTTCAGCCTTTCCTGATCGGGACGCGCTCGCGTGCATGCCTGGTGGCCGCACGCGCTGCGCCTTATGCTCGGCGCACTTTCATTGCCAAGGGGTCGTCGTGCGCTTCAACACCGGTCTTTCGATCTTCGTTCTGTGTATGTTCGTCGCCTGCGGAGATGACAGCTTTAATTCCGATGGCGGAGTCGATGGTGGGGACTCCGGACCCGAGCGCGACAGCGGCGCGCCACCGCCGCCGGTCGCGTGCGACGAAGACGCCGACTGCGACGATGATCTGTTTTGCAACGGCGAGGAGCGCTGCGTCGACGACGAGTGCGCGAACGGCGATGCGGTCGAGTGCGAGGACGCGGTCGACTGCACCGAAGATCTTTGTTCGGAGACGATGCGCGCCTGCCGTTACGTGCCGCCTGACCAAGATGGCGATGGCCACTACGACGTGCATTGCGAAGACGAGAACGCCACCTCGTTCGGTCAGGATTGCGACGACTTCGATCCGCTGAGGTTTCCCGGGAACATCGAGATCTGCGACGAAGCCCATCACGACGAGGACTGTGATCCCGACACCAACGGCGAGCGCGATCAGGATGGCGACGAGTTCTTCGACGGCACCTGCTGCAACATGAACAGCGATCTCTCCGACGCCGAGCTGCTGTGCGGCGCGGACTGCGACGATCTCAAAGCCACGGTGAACCCCGAGACATCCGAGGTCTGCGACTTGCTCGATAACGACTGCGACGGCAACACCGACGAAGAGGTCACGGTCGATCTCTATCCCGACAGAGATTTCGACCTGCACGGCGACCAGCAGGCCACTCCCGAGAAATTCTGTCCGGCCAAAGCCGGCTTCGCGATCGAGAACGACGACTGCGATGACGAGGATCCCGAGGTCTTCGAGGGTCAGCTCGAGATCTGCGACGACAAAGACAACAACTGCGATGGGCGGGCCGACGAAAAAGCCGAAGACGCGCCTTGGTACCTGGACGAAGACGGCGATCTGTTCGGCGCGGTCGACACCGAGCCCGTGATCTCGTGCGAGCGCGTCGCAGGTCGCGTGCTGCGCGCCACCGACTGCAACGACACGAACGCGAGCGTGAACCCCGCAGCCGGCGAGGACTGCGACGGCGAGGACACCGACTGCCGCGGCGGCGCCGACTTCCAGATCGGCACCAACAACTTCGAGGACGATGACGGTGACGAGATCGCCGACGACGGCTGCGGCGCCGGCGCTGAAGACTGCGACGACAAGAACGCCTCGACCGGCCTGGGCATCGAAGAGATCTGCGATGGCCGCGACAACGACTGCGACGGCTCGACCGACGAAGACGTGGTCGCGACGGTTTGGTACGTCGATCGCGATCGCGATGGCTACGGCGACGTGTATGCACCGCAAGAAGCGTTCTGCGGAGTGATCCCCGGCCGCACGCCGTATCCCGGCGACTGCGACGACGCCGATCCCGCGATCCATCCGCGCGCGCTCGAGCATTGCGACGGCATCAACCAAGATTGCGACAGCCAGACCGATGAAGGCCCCGCGCACAGCGAATGCTCGATCGACCACGCGGAGGCGTACTGCTTGATCGGCCGCTGCCGCATCGACATCTGCGAGGACGGCTACAGCAACTGCGACGGCAAACAGGTCAACGGCTGCGAGCATGAAGGCGCGCAGTGTCCCGGCGGCCCGAGCACCGGCATGGGCGGCGCAGGCGGAGTCAGCGGCGCGAGCGGTGGCGTGGGCGGAACGAGCGGCGGCGTGGGCGGAACGAGCGGCGGCGTAGGCGGAACGAGCGGCGGCGTAGGCGGAACGAGCGGCGTAGGCGGTGCGAGTGGCGCAGGCGGCACCGAGCCCACCGGCCCGATCGCCTGCCAAGGCACGATCAGCGCCGGCGATCGCACGATCACGACCTCGGACCACATCACCGCGCTCGCGGGCGTGACGTGCATCGGCGGAACCCTCTCGATCAATTACAGCTCGCTCACCAGTCTCGCGGGGCTCGGCAGCCTGCAGTGGATCGGCGGCGGTCTGAGCATCTACGGCAATACCGCGATTACCGACCTCTCGGGTCTCGACAACCTGACCACCGTCGGCACGTATCTATCGATTCAATCCAACAGCGCGCTGCAGTCGCTGCACGGCCTCGACAAGCTCACCAGCGTCGGCTCGTACGCCACCATCAACTACAACAACGCGCTGACCAATCTCGACGGCCTCGACTCCGTGGAGACCGTCGGCACGTACCTGCAGCTGAGCGGCAACAACGGCCTTACCGCTATCAATGCATTTGCTGGCCTGCTCGATGTCGGCGGCATCCTCTACATCACGAGCAACCCCGAGCTGGTCTCGATCGAAGGCTTCGACGCGCT
>JAYUYY010000823.1:0-8916 GCA_043752225.1 Sandaracinaceae bacterium
CGAGCCACAAGCTCGGCGGCCCCGCGGGGGCGGGCGCGCTTTGGATCCGGCGCGGCGTTTGGCTTGAGCCGCAGCTGCGCGGCGGGGCGCAAGAGCGCGGCCGGCGCGCGGGCAGCCCGGACGTGCTCGCGGTGATCGGCTTTGGCGCGGCGAGCGCCGTTCTGGGCGAACGACTCGCAGCTCAACCGCATTGCTTGGCGCTGCGCAGCCGCGCGGAGCTCGGCCTCGCCGCGCTCGGCTTCAGTGCGAACGGCGCCCGCGGCGAGCGCGTATCGACCGCGATCAGCGCGAGCCTCCAAGGCGCACGCGGCGAAGAGCTGGTGGCAGCGCTCGACCTCGAAGGCGTGTGCGTCTCGAGCGGCGCCGCGTGCTCGTCTGGACTCTCGGCGCCTTCGCCGGTGCTGCTCGCGATGCACCCCGATCAAACCTGGCGTGCGAGCTCCGCGCTGCGCTTCAGCTTTGGCCCCGAAGCCCGCGAGAGCGATGTGGATTTTGCGCTCGACGCGCTACGCCGCGTGCTCGCGCGAGGCGCTGGATGAGGCGCGCTCGAGCGAGCTGAGACTGAGTCGAGGTCTTCGCCTCGTTCTTGCCCGATCCGTGAGGTTTCGGCTCCAGCTACTGGATGTCACCGCGCTTTCAGGCGGTGCCTTCCGCCGACTTGGCGCTCCCTTCAATAGAAAGCGCTGTTGCGGCAATACACAGCGCTACCGCGGCAATAGACAGCGCTGTCGCGCCGGAGCTCCCTTCCGGGTCGCGCGCTCGCAACGGCGCTCGCGCATCAATAGACCGGCGAGCCTTGACCTCGCGGCTCGGTTGCCGCAATCAGGCTGCCCGATGGCCCACACCCAGAAGCCGCGCGTGCTGGTCGCGATGAGCGGCGGCGTCGACTCGTCGGGCGCGGCCGCGCTGCTCCACGAGCAGGGCTACGACATCGTCGGGGTGACGCTGCACCTCTGGGATGCCGAGGGTGAACATCAGGTCGGTCGTTGTTGCGCGCCGGAGGATCGCGATGACGCGCGACGCACCTGCGAGCTGCTGGGCGTTCCGCACTACGTGCTCGACGAGCGCGAGGAGTTCCGCCGCCATGTGGTCGACGCGTTCGTCGAGGAGAACCTCGCGGGTCGTACGCCGAGCCCGTGCGTGCGCTGCAACCAACACGTCAAGCTCGGCCGGCTCGCGCAAGTCGCCGACCGCTTCGGCGCGGAGCTGATCGCGACCGGCCACTACGCGCGGATCGCGCGTGATGCCGACGGACGCGCACTCTTGCTGCGCGGTCTCGATCACAACAAAGATCAAAGTTACTTCTTGTTCGGCGTGCCGAGCTCACTGCTCGCGCGCTTGGTCTTTCCGCTCGGCGAGCTGACCAAAGACGCGTCGCGCCTGCAGGCCAAGCGGCTCGGCCTGCCGAACTGGAACAAGCCGGACTCGCAGGAGCTGTGCTTCGTTCCCGATGGCAACGTCGCGGGCTTCATCCAGCGCGAAGAGGGTCGTGCGAGCTCGACCGCCGGCGCGGGCACCGCGGGCAAGATCGTCGACGATGCGGGACGCGAGCTGGGCACGCACAGCGGGATCGAAGGTTTCACGGTCGGCCAGCGCCGTGGCCTGCGCGTGCCGGGGCCGAGCCCGCGCTACGTGCTGCGCGTCTTGCCCGAGCGCAACGAGGTCGTGGTCGGCGGCGAAGAGCAGCTGTACGCCGCGGACCTGGATGCCGTCGATGCCACCTGGAGCGCGGCACCGCCGGCGCCCGTCGACGGGGCGCCGATGCGCGCCGAGGTCCGGATCCGCTATCGCCAAGAGCCAGCGGGCGCGACCGTGATCCCGCGCGGGCGTGGGTTCTCGGTGCGCTTCGACGAGCCGCAGCGGGCGATCGCGCCGGGCCAAGCCGTGGTGCTCTATCGCGGGGACGAAGTGCTCGGCGGCGGCATCATCGCCTGAGTCGGTCCACGCGGCGGCGTGCGCTATGACCGCGTGGATTGCGCCGCAGAAAGGTGTGATTAGGTCATGCTACACGTGGGCCTAAAGTCCTGGGGGCAGGAAAATTTCAGCGCGGAGCCGGCCAGAATCCGCTATGACACGATAAATGTGTTATTTACGTAAAACGATTGGGCGGCAGTTTTGCCACGACTGAGAACACTACGCCTGCGAGGAAGTAATGCTGAGCGCAAGCGAGAAGCCTCCGATGCTGATGACGCCGAGCCCCGCCACTGCTCAGGTCGTGCAACTGCGAGGCGAGCGCAGCTCCGATGCGGGCGGACAGGCTCGCGCGCGCGTCAGCCGTGAGTGCCCCAAGTGTGAAAGCCGGTCGGTCGCCCGTTCGCGGATCCGCGGCTGGGTCGGCGAGGCCACCAAGCAAATGTTCGGCCTGCGCCCCTATCGCTGTCTCGACTGCTGGCATCGCTTCATGGCCACGTCCCGGAGCGCGTGAGCTCGCGCTCGAGCCGTTCCAGCGCTGCCTGCGGCTCACTCCAGCTCAAGCGATGGCCCCGACCTGGCCCGACCAGCGCTCCGAGCGCGATGTTGGGGCGCGCAAAACTGGCTTCGTGCAGCTCAGCTAAGGCTGCGAGCGGGCTGAGCGGCTCGTACTCGCACGCGTCGGCACGCGCGATTCGAACGACATGCGCGCGGCGCGCAGCGCAGGGCTGCGGCGCGAGCTCATGCGGCAACACCGATCGCACCGGCACCGCGCCCACCGCGTCCTGGGCGTCGTCATCGTCTTCGAGCCGAACCGGGTACAGCTCGCGATCGCTCTGCGCGAGCCGGGCGGGCAGCACATCCGCAGATCGCATCGCTTCGAACTGAATCGAGCGCGGCACGCCCCACACCCGGACGCCGTCGGTGACCGTCAGCTCGTCGGTCAAGTAGCGATAGCCGCGTTGCACCGCAGCCAGCGCGAAGCTGCTCTTGCCCGCGCCGGAGGGGCCGACGAGCACCAGCGCGGAGTCTTCGTATTGCACGCAGGCGGCGTGGAGCAGCGCGCAGCCGAGCTCGCCCTCGTGCAGCACGCGATAGATCACGGACTCGATCAGCGGCAAGAGATCTTGTTTGCGCTCGGTCGCGTGCGCGAGCTCGCCGTCGAGCGCGATCTCGTACTGTGGGCTGTCGCCCGCAAACGGCGCTGCCGATGCGCTGCGGATCTCGATCCGCGCAGCGCGCGTGGGCTCGACAAGCGGTGCGCGACAGCTGCGCCAAAGCACGGCGAGCGCGTCCAAGGCAGCGCTTGCTCCCGGCGACGCGGAGCACACCGCGATCCGAGCGTGCGATACGAACAGCTCGATCTCGCGCATCGCATCCGCCCCTTATCGCAGCTCGATCACGCCGTGCTGGAGCAAGCTCGCAACGAAGACTCGCACGTCTTGCTCGACCTGCTCGGCTTGGACCGCTTGCGCCGCGTCCATGCTCAGCGTCGCCACGATCACCGCTGCGATGTCGCTCTCGCTGCGCGCGCCATCGATCAGCAGCCACACCGCTGCGCCGACTTGGTTGAGCAACAGCAAGCGGTTGCCGTGCTCGTCGAAGACCACGACCTCGCCGGTTTCGTCGACCTCGTGGGCGAGGCTCGCTCGCCGCACCGGGATCTGGGTAGCTGTCTCGATCGCGCTCACGCCTTGGCTCCGAAGTCGCTCTGCATGCCGAGCACCGTGGCTCGCATACGGCAGTCCCAGCACGCCAGCTGATCCTGCCGCCGCGAATACTCGCCGGCCAAGCGCGCGGGATCCACTTCGAGCGGCGTTTCGTCGGCCAGCACTTCGCGCAAGCGTTGCTCCGGCAGATGGCCGAGCGGGAAGCCGCGGCTGAAGATGCACGGAAACACGGTGCCGTCGTAGGCCACCGCGGCGCGTCCGCTGAGCGTAAAGAGGTCGCCGGCGTTGGCGCTCGGCTCGCGGTGGCCGCCGAGCGCAAAGGCCGGCGCACCGAGCGCGCTGGCATCCTTGGGCCGAATCGTCATCAGGCCGCGACCGACGCTGCGCTGCACGTCGACGCCGATCGCGTCGGCCGCGACGCCGGCATCGCGCAAGAGCGCGAGCGTCGGCTCGAGGTGATCGCGGTTCTGCTCCATCAAGATCACGCTCGCTCGCACGCGTAGGCCATCGCTCGTCGCGCGCCGAATCGCAGCGAGCGTACGGCGCTGGCTGCCGGGCGTGCGGGTGATCGCGTCGTGGGCTTTAGGGTCGTGCGAGTAAAACGAGAACGCAAAGCGCGTGCGCAAGGCCGCCAGCCGATCGTAGACGCGGCCGAGTAGCGCCAGGCCATTGGTGTAGATCTCGAGGTTCTCGATCCCGAGCTCGGCGGCGTACTCCGCGGCCGGCACGCACAGCGGGCTGATCAGCGGGTCGCCACCGGTCAGCTGCACGCGCTCGAAGCCGAGCTCGGCGGCGTCTTCGAGCGCGCTGCGCACGACCGCTTCGGTCAAATGCTCGGTGCGCTCGGGGCTCGATTCGGCGTAGCAATGCACGCAGCGCTCGTTGCACTGCGCGGTGAGCTCGATGAAGAGCTGCCCGTAGCCGTTGCCGCGCAGCAGCGATGCGCGCGTCAGCGGCAGCGGCTTGCAGTGCGCGAGCGCATTGCGCAAACCCTCGAGCGCGCCGGTCGGCTCACAGCGGCTGAGCACCGCGAGCACGCCCGAATGCTCACCGGCATGCGCCGCGTGCGCGGCCGAGCCTTCGAGGCTGAGCTGTCCGCCGCCGAGCACGTCGTGCACGAGCAAGTGATCGCGCGAGCCGGCGAGCAGAAATCCGGGCGGGACCAGCCAAGCGGCGTGGCTCATGGTCAGGCTCGGGGTTTGCAGGTGGAAGGGCCGCATCCACCGCTGCCCGGCTGACAGCCGAGTGGACCGCACGGGCCGCCACCGGGGCGACACGACGCCGGGGCGCAGGACGAGAGCTGCGCGTGGGCGGGCTTCACGACGACCGTGCTCACGACCAGCGGTGCAGCGTAGACGAGCATGCCGAGCAGCTTGCGCCGCGCGCGATCCACGTCCTTATCGCTGGGGTCTTGGCTCACCGAGGTTTTACTTTTCGAGCTTGCCGCGAGCTGACTTCGGGTCGAGCTGGCGTTCGATCGCGAGACCGTTCGAATCAAGATAGCTCACGCCATCGAAGGCTCCCAAAACACGCCGGGCCTTACACAGGCGCGGCTGTGCGACACTCACGCGCCGTGAGCCGAGTGCCGAACAAAACATCCGAGCCGCTCGAAGGGCGCGTGCGCGACATCACGCAGAGCGGCGACGCGGTGGTCGAGACCAGCGCGGGCATCGTGATGGCGCGCGGCGCGTTGCCGGGCGAGCGCGTGCGCGTCGTCGTGCTCGGCAAGTCGCAAGGCACCTTGCGCGGGCGCATCACAGAGCGGGTCGAGCAACGGGTCGAGCGAGTGGTGCCGCAATGTCCGCGCGTAGAGACCTGTGGGGGTTGTCCGCTGATGCCGCTCGAGCTGCCGGCGCAGCTCGCTTGGAAACGCGAGCGCGTCGCGCATGCGCTGGGGCTTCCGCTCGAGGCGCTCCCGATCATCGCAGGCCCGAACGACTATGCGTATCGCACGCGCGCACGGCTCGCGTTTGGTCGTGGCAAGAACGGGCGCGGCTCGATCGCGATCGGTTATCGCGCGGCGAGCAGCCACGATGTGGTGGACGCCGCAGACTGCGTCGTGCTCGCGAGCCCGTTGCAAGCGGCGTACGCGCAGATCCGCGAGCACATGCGCGGCCTCGTCGGCAGCGGAGAGATTGCGCTCACGCTCGTCCCAATATCGCTCACCGCCGCGGTCGTGATCGCGCACATCGAATGCGATGCGCTGCAGCCGCCCGAGACGTATCGCGCGCTCGAGGCGCTCGGCGCGTGTCCCGAGCTCGCAGGAGTGAGCCTCGCGGTCGAGCGCGGTGCAGCGGTCAAGCTCGGCGAGCTCGAGCCCGCTGCGGTCGCGCCCGATGGGCTGCCATTCTTCAGCCCAGCGTTCGGCTTCGCGCAGGCCAATCGTTGGCTCAACGATGCGCTGGTCGACAAGACGCTCGAGCTCGCCGATGCGAGCGGGCTGCGCGTGCTCGAGCTGTATGCCGGGCACGGCAACTTCACGCTCGGTCTCGCGCGCGTCGCGAGCGAGCTGCTCGCAGTCGAGAGCGATCGAGAAGCCGTCGAGGCGTGTCGGCGCAACTTGAAAGAGCGCGGGCTGACCCTAGCGCGCGTGCGCGCGGACGACGCGGCCAAAGTCGCGAGCGAGCGCGGCGCGGTCGATCTGGTGGTGCTCGATCCGCCGCGCACCGGAGCCAAGGATGCGCTCGCGGGCATCGCGGCGCGCAAGCCGAAAAGGATCGTGTACGTATCGTGCGATCCGGCGACGCTGCGCCGCGACGTGGGCATCCTCGCGACGCTCGACTACGCGATCGAAAGCGCGATCGCGTTCGACATGTTCCCGCACACGCCGCACGTCGAGAGCGTGGTGCGATTGGCCCGCGTGAAGAGCGCGCGCGAGCGATGACGCGGAAACCATTTGTCGTAGCGCGCGCATCGGTTCTCAGGTGCCGCGGCTCTCAATCGCTGCTACATGCCGTCCGCACACGGGAATAGCGGCTCGAAGGTTCCTGCATGAGTGACACAGGGTTACTGCACGAGACCGCCACACGCGAAGCGGATGTTCAGCATGGGCGGCAGAGCGCGGCCGATCCGTTCCGGGTCTTGCTGCTCGTGACCGCGCAGGACGGATCGCAAGCGATCGAATTCGCGGAAGGACGCGTGCTCACGATCGGGCGCGCGGAGCCGTCCGACATTCTTTTAGCGGATCCGAGCCTCTCGCGTTTGCACGCGCGCTTCGAGCGCGACGGCGAACGCGTTCGGATAACCGATTTGGGCTCGCGCAACGGCACATGGTTTGCCGGCGAACGCGTACGGGAGGCGAGCTTGCGCGCGGGTGACGTCGTGGTGCTCGGCAGCAC
The DNA here is from genome assembly GCA_043752225.1 of Sandaracinaceae bacterium. Taxonomy (GTDB): domain Bacteria; phylum Myxococcota_A; class Polyangia; order Polyangiales; family JAFGIB01; genus JAYUYY01. The sequence goes on from JAYUYY010000823.1 coordinate 6,920, forward strand.
GACCGTTGCAGTGCACATCACGTCCACCGCGCAGGCCGCGATGCTCGGGTTGCTGAGCTCGAGCACGCTGTTGCGCAAGCTCGAAGAGGAGTGGGAGCGCGCGCAGGTCGCGAAGCGCCCGCTGTCGGTCGCGGTCATCATGCCGCTGCGCGCGGGCGAGGTCGCGATCAGCGTGCTCGCCAGCGAATGCGCGACGAAGCTGCGCTCGATCGATCGCGCGGGTGTCTTCGATCGCGGCTCGCTCTTGGTGTTGATGCCGGAGATGAGCGCGGATGGCGCGGCCAAGCTCGGCGCTGAGCTGGTGGCTCCGCGGCCGGGACGCGGGCAGCTCGTGTGCGGCATCGCGACGTATCCGGAGGCCGCAGGCACAGCCGAGCAGCTGGTCGGCGGTGCGTGGCAAGCCGCGCGCCTTGCATCGGCTACCACGACGGTCATGCGAGCGCCGCGTGCCGCGCACGTCCGCGAGCCCGAAGCCGATGCGATCGTGCGGCGCAGTCCCGCGATGCTCGAGCTGCAGCGGCTCGTCGAGCGCATCGCGGGCCGCGCTCTCTCGGTGCTCGTGCTCGGCGAGACCGGCACCGGCAAGGAGCTGATCGCGCATGAGCTGCATCGCCGCAGCCCGCGCGCGAGCGCACCGCTGCGCGTCGTCAACTGCGCCGCGATCCCCGATCACTTGATCGAGAGCATCCTGTTCGGTCACGTGAAGGGCGCGTTCACGGGCGCAGATCGCGATCAGCGCGGCGTGTTCGAGCAAGCCGAAGGCGGCACCGTCTTTCTCGACGAGGTTGGCGAGCTCGCGGCCGAAGCGCAGGCCGCGCTCTTGCAGGTGCTCGATACGCGAAGCGTGACGCGCGTCGGCGGCTCCGAGGAGATCGCGGTCGACGTGCGGATCGTGGCGGCAACCCACCGCGACCTCGCCGGCATGACCGGGCACGGCAGCTTTCGGCTCGACCTCTTGCATCGGCTCAACGGCTTCGTGCTCAAGCTGCCGCCGCTGCGCGCGCGCCGCGAAGAGATCCCAGCGCTCGCCGAGCACTTTTTGGTGGCTGCGAACGCGCAGTGGGGCGGCCCGGGCGCGAGCTTGTCCGCGGAAGCGCTCGCGTTGCTTCATGAGTACGAATGGCCCGGCAACGTGCGCGAGCTGCGCAACGTGATCGAACGCGCGAGCGCGTTGTGCGATGGCGCGGAGATCAGCGCAGCCGAGCTGCCTACGCACATCCGCGAGCCGCGGCGCGTGACCGAGACAACGTTCAAGGCGGTCTCGATTGTGTCGACCGAGACCAGGCTCATGCTGGTCTCCGCCGCCTCTTCGGATCCTCGCGACACCGCGGAGGGCGATCTGCGGGCGCGCGCGCTCGAGCACGAGGCCGCGCTGATCCGCGATGCCTTGCACCGCAGCGACGGCAATCGACGCAATGCGGCTGCGCTCTTGAAACTTCCGCTGCGCACCTTCGAGCGCAAGCTGCAGCAGCTGCGCGCGAGCGACGCGCAACGCGCGGACGGCGAAGAATCGCGCTGACGCCGTGACCGTGGGCAACGCTCGCTGGCTGGCTTGCGACGCCGCAGGTGGCGGTGCGCGCCGATCTGGCGGTCGCGCTTCAGGCGAGGTCCTTTCGCAGTCGGGTCGAGCGCAGCTAGGTTACGCCATGCGTTCGAGACCGGCTCTTGAGCTAGTGGCGCTCCTGCTGTGCGGGGCAAACTTGTTCGCGTGCGCGAGCTGGTTGCCGACGCCGGTCCCGATGAAGGCGATCGATCACCGAGCCGCGCCAACGCCCGCGCAGTCGCGCGCGAAGTGCTTGCTCGTGTTCCTACCCGGTCGCGGCGACTCGGCCGAGGACTTCGCAGACAAGGGGTTCGTCGCGGAGGTGACGCGTCGCAAGCTGTCGATCGACATGGTCGCAGCCGATGCGACGCTCGGGTACTACGCGAACGGCGTGCTCACCGAGCGCCTGTACACCGACGTCGTGCAGCCGCGGCTAGCGCGCAAGTACGAACAG
>JAYUYY010000824.1:0-8901 GCA_043752225.1 Sandaracinaceae bacterium
CCGGGGGGGGGGGGGGGGGGGGGTATGGGCGCGCGCCATCCCTCATCACTGGCAGCGCTTCTACTGCGCCTTGCGACCTGCGTCACGTCCGGTCGCCGGCGCCGCGGGGCTTCTGGGCTCGGAGCGCTTCTCCGAGGGCTCCTTGGGCGAGTCGTCGTCCTGTTCGGAGCGCTTGGAGTCTTTGTTGGAGTCTTTGGACTCAGAACGTTTGGGCTCGGCCTTCTCGGAGTCGGCGCTCTTGGCGTCTGCGCCGCGATCGCCGCGCGCGCGGCTCGTGCGCTTGCCTTTGGCGTCGACTTTGGGCTCGGGCTTGGGCGCCTCGACCTTGGCCTGGGCGCGCTCGAAGACGGCGAGCACTTTGGGCGAGGTGCGCACCGTGTCGAGCTCGACGAACGGTTGCTCGATCAGCATCGCCGCGAAGGCCTGCTCGGCGAGATCCTCGCGCCCGAGCGCGACCAGCGCGGTGCCGAGCTCGCGCTGAATCGTCACGGCCTGTCCGGCGGTGACGTCGCCGGCACCGAGCAAGCGGTTCGCCATCGCGACCGCGTCGGCGTAGCGCCCGCGCTTCACGTGCTCGCGCAGCTGCGGCATCAGCGCGTCGATCTCTTCTTGCTTGTGGCGGATGTCGCCGCCGGCGGTGCCCGAGTCGATGCGCGCGATCGTCGCGAGCGCTTTGCCCTTTTCGCTGAGCACTAGATCAGCGATCGGCAGAAGCAAGAGCTGCCCGCGCCCGAGCCAGCTGTGCTTGAGCTGGTTGAAGCGGCGGATGATCTTCTGCTCTTTCTGCACGCCGTAATACGTCTTGGAGAGCTTGCGCAGCGAGTCCGATTGCGCGGAAACATGGCGCACCGGGTAGGGGATGAGCAGCTCTGCGCCTGGATCAGGCTGCTCGCCGGAGCTGCCGCGGTTGGCTTCGATCAGCGCGAACGCGCGCGCCGGGTCGCCGTAGAACCGTGTAGCCAAAACAGGCCAGGTCTCGCCCTCTTTGACCGTGTGATACGAGACGGTAGGGACCGAGAGCCGCAAGCCCACCACGATCGACGAGCCGCCTTCGCTGGTCAGGCCGTTTTCCGCGACCAGCACGCTCTCGCGCCGCGCGTCGCCGTAATACAGCTCGGCGATCGACGCGAGCGTCTCGCCGGGACGCACCACGTGCACGAGCGTCTCGTCGGCGGACGCAGCGCGCGGCGCGCTCGAGAGCGCGACCAGCCACAGCGCCACCCACCAAAAGTGAGCGAAGCGAACCTCGTGAAAGGGTGGGGCCCAGACGGCTTTGCCGGCGGGCCGGGAAAACAGCGATGTTTTCCCGGTAATCACTTGAGCGCCGTCTCCTCGGGACGCTGCGTGTCGGCATTGGGCTTGAGCACAGCCTCGAGCCGATGCACTTGGCCCGGGTGAACGATCACCTCGGTCGTGAGGGTCTCGAAGTACGGGTTTTTGTACTTCACGTAGTGCTTGCCGGCGGAGAGCGCGATGCGCTCGGCCGTCGGGGTGGTCGCGACCAGCTCGCCGTCGATGTACACGTCGGCCCACGGATCGGCGACGACCTCGATGTAGCCCGCGCTCGGCGGCACGATCGTGCGGCTGTTGTCCTCGGCGAACGGGTTTTGGCCCTCGCCGAAGCGCCGCGCCGAAGCTTGAATCGCGCCACCTGCGATGATCGCGAGCCCGAAAAGAGTCGCGAACACGAACGCCGCGCTGCGCACCAGGCTCTTGTCGGTGCTGCCGTTGCGCTGCGATCGCGTGGCGCTGGCCTTGAGCACTTCCTCGGCCTCGGCTTCGCCGATCACGCCGACGTCGCGCAGGTACATCACCAGGCGCGCGCTGTGGTTCATGCCCACGCGCCCGGCCAAGAACTCCATCAAGTCGTCGATCAGCGCCTGCGTGCTGCCGTAGCGGTTCGCCGGCATCTTCTCCATGCAGCGCGCGAGGATGCGCTCAAGGCTGTGCGGCACGCCGGGCATCATCTTGCGCGCGCTGATGTGGCGATCGAGCCGGATCTTCTGCATCACGGTGCGCGAGTCGTCTTCCACGAACGGCTTCACACCCGTCACGCATTGATACAGCACGATGCCGAGCGAGAAGATGTCGCTGCGAAAGTCGAGCTTGTCGCCGAGGATCTGCTCGGGGCTCATGTAGCTCGGTGTGCCGACGCCGGTACCCGTTTCGGTCAGATCGCTCAGCGAATGATCGCGCGCGATGCCGAAGTCCATCAGCTTCACCTCGCCCTGATGCGAGACGATGATGTTCGCGGGCTTGATGTCGCGGTGGATGATCCCGCGGAAGTGCGCGTAGTCGAGCGCGCGCGCGACCTGCAGCATGATGATCGCGGCGACCTCGACCGGCAGGCGCGGCGTCAGCTGGAGCAAGTCGTACAGGTCGATGCCCTGCACATACTCCATGACGATGTACATCGTGCCGTCGCCCTTGATGAAGTCATGGACGTGCAGGATGTTTTCGTGCTGAAGCGAAGCCATGAACAGCGCTTCGCGCTCGAAGCGCTGCGCGAATTGGCTATCTAAGGCGATGCTCGGCTTGAGCGCTTTGATCGCAACCGTGCGACCGAGCGGCTCTTGCACGGCCTTGTAGATCACGGCCATTCCGCCGCTGCCGATCTCGCCTACGATCCGGCAGTTGCCAATTTGGTCCAGCATGCGTCCGCAAACCTAGGGGGTGCTTCGGTCGTCTGTCAAACCGCCGCCCCTGCACGAGTGCGCAGGTTAAGGGTCCGGGGTCGCTTACTTAACGAACACACATGGCATAGGTGGCCATGTCAAAGCCGCCGCGTTGATCGCGCACTGTAACGAAGAAACGCACCAGTTGGCCGCCCTCCGGAGGGTTCTTGTCGGGTCGCCAATTTAGGGTGTCCTGAAGGGTCCCGCCGGGGGTTTCAGATTCGTCGGTCCAGACCGTGAATCGTCGCTCGACCTCGCCGCTGGTCGTGTGGACGCTGACCTCGAGCGGCTCGGCGATGCCGTCGACCTCTTCGCGCGCGTCGGCCGGGTAGCGCAGCGTCAGCACGTGCGAGCCGATGTCACCGCGCGGCAAGTGCGGCGGGTCCTGACCCAAGCGCGCGCAAATGTCTTCGTCGAGCTCGTAGGGCTCAGCCAACCCGCTTACGTTTATCGCGTCTACGGCCTGCCATTCGCCATCGAGCGAGATCTCGAGCGGCAGCTCGACCGCGAGGTCGGTAGCGAGCGGGTTGTGGTTCTCGTCGTCGTCCGATTGCTGAACCGTGTACGTGCTGTGCAGCGCGAGCGTCTCGCCGTCGTTGTCGTCGCAACCGAAGAGGCCGGGCGTTTCGGGATCGATGAACGCGCGGCCCTTCTCGCACAGCACGCCGATGAACATCGCGCGCGCGGCCGTGAAGCTCTCTTTGATCGGCAGCACGACGCTCGGCGGTCCGTCGACGCACGCCACGGTCACGCCTTGCGACGTGAAGCGCCGCCCCGGGATGTCGGAGCAATGCACCTTGCGCGGCATCGACAAGACGGAAGCGACGACAGCCGAGTCGCCCGAGAGCGCTGCGTCGATGAATTCCTGACAGATCGGAACGCCACCCGTGAAGCGATCGGGCGCGGTGCAGCCCAGCACCATCAGCTGAGATTCGTCGCTGTTCTGATCCAAGTCGGGGAACACGGTCGCGAACGTGATCCGCACGTCTTCGCCGGGCCGCGGCGTCGCGCGCGTCTCATTGCCGATCACCGAGAGCTGCGAGCCCAAGACGCGCATGTGCACGATCGAGGTCGCCTTCGGCAGATCGTCGTTGCAGCCGAGCAACCCGAGCAGCGTGCCGAGCAGCAGCATCCGCGCAGCGTGGTGAACGAGCCTTTTCACAGCTCACCTCGCAGGCCGAGGTTCGGGATGATCGGCAGACCGATCACGGTCTCGCGCTGGCGATACTCGTAGTCGTAGGTCGTGCCCTCGGGGTTCTCGGCGTTGTAGACGTTCTGCACGTCGAGGTAGAGCGCGAGCTTCCAGGCGTCGAACGTCCACTGCTTCTCGATCCGCACGTCGAGCCGATTGAACGCAGCGTTGCGATCGGAGTTGAGGCGCCCGTAGATCGGCGAGTACTGGCCGGTGCTGGTGTTGAGCGTCGAGCCCACGATCGGCGTGTCCGGGTTTCCGCTCACCAGGCGGAACGTCGCGCCGGTCTCCCAGCCGCGGCCGAGGCGATAGACCATCGCCACCGTGAGGATGTGCGTCTGATCGAAGTCGAAGAGGCGCCAGCCTTCGCTGCGATCGTTTCGCTCGCTGCGCGAGAGCGTGTACGAGAGATAGCCGAAGAACCGACCGCGCGGATCGACGCGCGCCGAGACTTCCATGCCGTAGATGCGGCCTTGCCCATCGTTGGTGAAGAACGGCTGCTCACCGGTGCCGGTGCCGACGATGTTGTCGTAGAGGTGCTTGTAGAAGCCGTCGAGGCCGACGTTCACGCCTTCGACGATGCGCTGGTCCACGCCCAAGCCGAGGTGCAGCGTGTGCGTGGCCTCGAGGTCGGGGTTGCCAAGGCCTGGCGAGGTCTCTTGAAACTGCGGCGGCTGCGCGAACATGCCAATGCCGGCTTTGAGCGTCGTGCCGTCGACCACCGTGATGTGCGTCGAGGCGCGCGGGTCGTAGCTCCACTCCTCGATCTCGCTGTAGTAGTCGAGCCGGCTGCCGAGCACCAAGGTCACGGGGAAGAGGTTGATGTCGGTCTCGAGGTAGACCGCGGGCTGAAACACCGTGAAGTCGTCGCGCACCGTGATCTCGTCGCGGTTGCCGAACGCAGCGCCGCCACCACGCGCGTCGGGGTTGCCCTCGCTCTGATCGACCGGCGGGCCTTTGTACGTGAACTCGCCGGGCAGGAAAAACAGGTCGAGGCCGCCGATCAGGCGCACCTTGTCGTTGACGCGGCCGCGCCATTCGCTGCGCGCGTAGATCTCGGTACCTGCCAAGTTGAACTTGAACGCGTCGCCGAGGCCGAAGTCGACGTTGATCGCGCCGGCCGCGATGTCGATGTCCTGGTCGACATCCTCGCTGAGCTGACGCCGCCACGAGCCGTGCGCGCGATGAAACTGTGTGCCGAAGTCGAAGTCACCCGCGACCGACGCATCGGCGTCGACCGGTTGCTTGAACAGCAGCTCGAGGTTGTCGCTGCTGCCGTAGAGCATGAGCCGCAGCTTGTCGCGGTCGCTCGGGCGGTAGCTGCCGACGAGCTGGTAGTCGTAGTACACGGGCGCCGCGACCGTGGAGATGTCCGCGCCATCGGCGAGCGTCGCGAACACGGCATCGAAGTAACTGCGGCGGACCGCGAGCGCGATCTCGGCGTCGTCGGACACGGGCGTCGAGACCAAGAGCGAGGCGTCGATCAAGTTGATGTCCGCCACGCCGTGCACTCCGTCGCGCGGTATATCGGCTGCGCTCACCTCGATGATGCCGCCGCGGCGACGGCCGTAGCGCACCGAGAAGTTGCCCGGATAGAAGTCGACGCTCTCGAGCAGCTTGGAGTTGACGAAACTGGTGAGCCCGCCGAAGTGGTAGAGCAGCTGCACCGGCAGGCCTTCGAACAGCGCTTGGGTGTCGGCTGGCGCGCTGCCGCGCACGATCAAGAGACCTGCGCCGAGCGGAGGCCGCGCGACACCGGGCATCAGCTCGACCGTGCGCAACGCATCGCCGCGCGTACCGGGGATGCGCGTGAGCTGCTCTTTGCCGATCGTGCGGCGCGTGACCTCGCGCGGCGGCGGAGGGATGCGTGCGATCGCGCCGAACGCATCCGGATCGCGCGGCTCCTGCATGCGGTACACGACGCTGGTCGCCTGACCCGACACGAGCTCTTCTTGCTGCTCGCGCGGCAAGCGAGCTTCGCGTTCGATTCGCACGCTGTAGGCGCCGGCGGGCAGCGCGTCGATCGCGAAGCTGCCGTCCTCGTTCGTGGTGGCGGTCGTCGCGTTGCTGCCGTCCGGCTGCGCGATGATCACGCGCACGCCTGCGAGCGGTGCATCGTCTTCGACTGCGAGCACGCGACCTTCGAGCCGACCGGGCGCAGGCGGCGCCTCGGGCTCCGGCGCTGGCTCGTCCTTCTTCATCTCGAACACGTAGGGGTAACGAATGCGCGCCAACATCGGCTCGCCGTTCTTACGCGCGGGCTCGAACAGGAAACCCTTCGCAGCCTCGAGCGCGGCCTCGTCGAAGCCGTTGCCCACCGGCGTCACGACCTTCACGTCCTTCACGGTGCCGTCGAGCGCGATCACGATCTCGAGCTCGACGGTCGCGGACAGGCCCTGCTCGAGCGCGGTCTGCGGATAGGTCGCCTCGACGAACTTCACGAGCTTCGGCGGCGACATCGCCGGCGGCTTCGGAGGCGTTCCGTCCGCACCCGCCGGTGCGGGATCGGAGCTCAGCGTTTGCGCGTGCGCGCTCGTGATCCATACCCCGAGCAGGCCCACGGCACTCAGGCCGCACAGCAGCGCGAAGAGCAACGCAGCGCAGCGTGAACGAACGAGCTTCATCGAGTCGGTGGAGGCGGCTGCGGTACGCGCAAACACGTGTGTGCAACCTGCGTGCAGCGGCGCCAGCCTATACGGGGCCTCGCAAGCGCGGAAGTCTCAAAAGTGGATTTCCCGCTGCGAATCGCGTCGCGCATGCGTGCGTGTTGTGACAGCGCGGCCATCGCGCCGTACGACTGCGTTGCGCCAAGAACGGGCGCGCGGTAAGAGGCCGCCACCCATGAGCCTTTCCGTCGGCATCGTCGGGCTGCCGAACGTCGGTAAGTCCACCCTCTTCAATGCGCTGTCCTCGAAGCAAGCCGAGGCCGCGAACTATCCCTTCTGCACCATCGATCCCAACGTGGGCGTGGTGCCTGTGCCGGACGCGCGCTTCGACGCGCTCGCCAAGTTGTACGCGACCGACAGCGAGGTCGTCGCGACCGTCGACTTCGTGGACATCGCGGGCCTCGTGCGCGGCGCGAGCAAGGGCGAGGGCAAGGGCAACGCGTTCTTGTCGAACGTCCGCGACTGCGATGCGATCGCGCATGTCGTGCGCTGCTTCATCGATGACAACGTCGTGCACGTCGACGGCCGCGTCGATCCCGCCGCCGACATCGAGACCATCAACACCGAGCTGATCCTCAAGGATCTCGATGCCGTGCAAAAGCGCCTCGACAAGGGGCGCAAGGCCGCGAAGGGCGGTGATGCCGCCGAACGCATCATGGTCACGCTGTGCGAGAAGCTCGAAGCAGCGCTCGATTCGGGCAAGCGCGCGTCCCAAGTTGTGGTCGAGGAAGAGCGCGAGAAACTCGCGATGCAAGACCTGCAGCTGATCACGCGCAAGCCGATGTTCTACGTCTGCAACGTGAAGGAAGAGCAGCTCAGCAAGCTCGACAGCGATCCGATGGTCGCGAAGGTGCGCGCGGTCGCAGCCGCCGAAGGTACGCGCGCCGAGGTCGTGTGCGCGGCGATCGAAGCCGAGATCATGCAGCTCCCAAAAGGTGAGCGCGCTGACTTTCTCGCATCGGTCGGTCTGACCGAGCCCACGCTCAACGCCGTGATCCGCAGCGGCTACGCGATGCTCAACTTGATCACGTACTTCACCGCGGGCAAAAAAGAAGTCCGCGCATGGACGATCCGCGAGGGCACGAAGGCGCCGGGCGCAGCGGGCAAGATCCACACGGACTTCGAGCGCGGCTTCATCAAGGCCGAGGTGATCTGGTGGGAGGATCTCGTGACGCTCGGCAGCGAAGCCGCGTGTCGCGCGGTCGGCAAGCTGCGCGCTGAGGGCAAGGAATACGTCGTCCGCGACGGCGACGTGATCCACTTTCGCTTCAACGTCTGACGCGTTCGCGCCCGATCGCCCGAGCTCTTTGACCGATGACACGTTCCAGCTAAAGTGCCGGAATGCGCCGTCGCGTAGGCGCGAGCCTCGGATGGTCCGTAGCCCGCAAGGGCTCGTTGCGGCGCTTAACGCGGGTTCCTCGAAGAGGTTCCCCCACCTTGGAACGTCTCTGCGACCGTCCATGTCGACGGATCACAAGCGACGCCGGCGCTAGCCGGGGGAGGAAAGACAAAATGCACAGTACCAACGGTCTCTTTCAGGAGGGTCTGGGCAGGTGATGTTTTCCTGACCCGTGGCCCTCTGGGCTCGAGCGAGCGGCGCTGCCCGCGCGGCGTGATGCGCGCGGTACTCGTGAGCGAGAGCCAAGAGGCCAACCCGTTACGTCGGAAAACGGCGAGAGCGTTACAGCGCTCTCGCCGTTTCCTTTTCGTGACAACGACAATGCGTGCATGACGAGCGTGCATCGGTTGGTTGCCACAGCGACCAGTACTAGCTAGCCTCGCGGCGTGGCTTCCACCAAGCGAAAGAAGCGCGCAACCGTGCGTGGGGCAGTGCGTGGGAAGACGGCCGCGGCCACGGGCGCGAGCAACAAGCTAAGCCCTCTCCTTCGAGCTGAAGTCGAAGCGTTCGCGAGCAAGCATCAAGTGACTCCGCGCGAGCGTGAGGTCTTGATGTGGATGGCGGCGGGGCGCGGTAGCGCCGAAGAGCTCGCTGAGATCCTCGGCCGCAGCGTCAACACGATCCAGAATCACATCAAGGGTCTGCTGCGCGGCATCGGCACCAACAGCAAGTCCGGCGCGCTCGCCCTCTTCATCGACTACCTCCTCACGGGCCGCGCCACCACACGCACCAAGCCCGCGACGAAAAAGAAGCGCTAAGCGCTTCTCTTTCAAGTTCGCAAGGTCGCTCTCAAAGATGCGCGCGTCTGCGCGCGTCGCATGCCTTGTTTCGCGCGAGGCGTGTGCGAGAGCGAGCGCGCCCGCAGGAAAAACCGCAGCAATACTTCCTGTATTGCGAGGATTTTTCCGAGGACGTAAGCCCCTCTCAGGCCCATGCATGCGCAAGGATTCGCGGGCGATTTGGACGTGA
>JAYUYY010000825.1:0-3538 GCA_043752225.1 Sandaracinaceae bacterium
GTGCGCTCATTGCACGCGTGCCAGCTGCTGCTGGATACGCTCCGCTTCAAACGCGTTCGGGCGCAGCGCGAGATACCGGTCGAAGGCGCGCGCGGTGACCTTACCCATCTAGCGACTACCGAACGTTGCGCTCAGCGTCATCGACGCGCCTCGCAGCGACCGTGAAATCTTAAGGCGCGCGGTCGGACGCTCGGAGCTCTCGCCGTCTGCAAGGTCGAAAATGAGCAGGACAACGCCCAGGCCCAGGGCCGCACCGCCTACTGGCGTGAGGACGTTTGAAACACTGCCCTGCGTCTGCAGAGATTCGAAGTCGTCCTTTGCACGGCGCGCATCCGCAGCCGAATCGACCGGCGTATTTTGAAAGTCGTTGTAGCTGCCACGCGCAGACACCCCGAACACGATCCCAGTCGCGAGCACCGCGGTCCCCGACGCCAGTAGCACCCACGTGAGAGGCGCGACGCCTCGCGACGTGTCACGCGGCGCCTCGATCGAACGGTTGGCGTGCGCTTCGGGCACCGGCGCTGGCGTCACCTGCACGGGAGCTGCGACAGCAACTCGCGGTACCGAAGGGGTCGGTGTTGGGGGCTCTGGGATCCCGAAGACCGCGCGAACGAGCCGCCGCACCTCGATGGAGAGCGTCGCTTCCGAGCCGGGCACGACTTTTCCTTCAGCGCTTGTCGGCTCGCGATCGCTACTCGGTGTGAAACGCACAATCCGCAGTACCAAGCGACCGCTTTGATCGATGCGGAGATACCGAACGACCAGCTGTTCCACCTGGAGCGTTTCGGCCGCGGACGACAAGCACTCCGGTTGATCGCCTTCGCACCCGAGGCTGAGTTGGATCTCTTCGAAGTCGATCGGCGAAACGACAGGCTCGTGGACGCCCGCGCTCTTTGAGAGCTCGGAGAGCAACGCGTAATCGACTTGCGCCGCCAGCTCTGGCGCGACCGGCTGCGCCGTTGCGAGGAACACACCCAGTCGAGTTTCTTGCGCGTGCGCACTTGTGCTCGCGAGCCCCATCAGGGCCAAGAGCAGCGACGACCTAAGCCGGAGCCGAGCCTTCCAGCGCACCAAGCACCTCGTTCCCAGAATATCACAGCGAGCTTTGCAGGCTCCAACCTCTATCCAGCACACACGCGCCGCCTATGTGCCGCAAAAAGCGCATGAGCCGTGAACGCTCGCACTGCGCGCGTTCACGGCGCACGTTCTCCCGATAATAAAAGTGGCGACGTACGCTGGAGCGGAAATCCGGAACGGATTTTCGCTCCGGCGTACTAGCTGGGCCAGATCGATTCGGGCGGCGGGAACGAGGGGCGCGCCAGCAAGTAGCCCTGACCGTAGGGACAACCCGCGTCGATCACCGCGTTCAGCTCGCCTGCGGTTTCGATCCCTTCCGCGACGACGAACGCGCCTTGGTCTTCGCACATCGCGACGATCGAGCGCACGAGCGCGAGCTGACGCGGACGCTTGTCGAGCCCGCGCACGAGCGCCATGTCGATCTTCACCACGCGCGGCTGCAAGTCGACGATGCGCTTGAGGTTCGAGAAGCCCGAGCCGAGATCGTCGATCACCAGATGCACGCTGCCGCGCGTTCGCAGCTCGCTCAACACCGAGACGCAGCGATCGTAATGCGAGAACGGCACCGACTCGGTGATCTCGATGTACACGTCGCTGTCATGTCCAAAGATCGGATCGTCGGGCTGCACGATGAAGCGCTGGCTCAGCTCTTCGGGATGCACGTTGGTGAAGATCGGAACGCCGCGACAGCCCTCGACGGTGAGCTGGCGGATCTGGCGGCCGAGCCGCCCGCAGTACCCGTGCGCAACCGCGTGCTCGAAGAGCTTCGGCGGCGACTCCAGCCCCGGCGTCTTGCAGCGGACCAGCGCTTCGTACGCGAACACGCCGCGGGTGCTGAGATCGACGATCGGCTGGAACACGACGGAGAGATCTTCTACACGCACGGCCGCGTGGAACGCGGCATGCGAAGGGTTCTTCGGACCGGACAACTTGTCTGAAGGGGACAACCAGACTCACCTTGTGCGCGCTAAAGATTACTGGGGCACGCATCACCAGTGTTGCAGAGTACCGGCGTGTTCGGAACGCGTCTTTGGCCGATCTGGGTTGTGGGAAGGTGGCGGTAGCAAGACCAATGCGAGCAGCGCTGGGCCAGAGGTATTGCGTGTCGCTTATGAGCATCACGCTCGTGAGCTTTGCGTGGGGCTGCGAAGGAGAAAGCGCGGCAACGACGCCCGCGGCGTCCGCTCCGGAAGCGGCAGAAGCAGCGCCTGCGATCGCCACGACGCCCAAACCGCAAGCAGCGCGGCCGATCGCAGAGCCGAGCCCGACTCCGCCCGACCCCGCCCGCGCGCAGCAGTGGGCCCATCACGGCGCCGCGACTGCCGCGCGCGACGCGATCCTCGGCGGCGAGCTCTCAGCCGCGCGCGAGCCGCTTCGGTACTTGAGCCACCACGACCTGGCCTCGATCTGGCCGCGCGCGTTCCAGAGCCACGTCCCGCGCACCCAGCTGATGGCGCGTGTCGCGCTGCGCGCATGCGAAGCCGGTAACGTGGCCGAGGCGGCACGCGCGCTCGCACCTTTGGCGGCGGCGTGCGGCGGGTGCCATGCATCAGTCACGAACCAGCGCGCAGATCAACGCCTGGATCTGGGCGCAAGCACGATGCGAGAGACGCACGCGGCAGCGCCGGTCGCCTTGTGGCTGAGCCTTGCGACGCCTTCCGAGCCGGCGTTCCTCGCGGCGAGCGATGCGTTGCTCGCGCTCAAGAGCGCAGCGGAGCCGGCGCAGCTGCTCAACTTGAGCGCTGCCGCCGCGCAGGCGCGCAAAGCCAAGACCTGGATCGAGCGCGCCGACGCGACCGGTGCGATCTACGCGACCTGCTTGGATTGCCACGCGCAGTAGGCGGCCTCCACTATCTCCGCGCGTTCTGAACCGCGCGACGAAACGTCGCCGCGTTGCCGCGCTTGCCGACCACCGCGAGCTGGCGATCTTCCTCGCGCGCCATCGTTTGGATCACGCGGCGTTGTGCGACTTGTCGGGCGTCCTGCCAGACGCGCGTGTCGGCGTGATCGAAGTCGATGCCCTTACCGGAGCAGCGCTCGAGCCAGTGCATGGTCTCGTGCACCACGAGCAAGCGCCGATGATCCTCGGGCTGCAGCTCGCTGATCACGAGCAACGGAACGCGCGAGTCGCGCACCACCCAAAACGGAAACGCTTGCTCGTACTGCTCCGTGTTGCAGGCATACAGCTTGCCTCCGGCGTGCAGCGGCCTGCGTCCGCAGAGATCCGTGAACTCGCTCGGCTTACTGACCACGACGCGAATGCGCTCGTACTGATCGCTGCACGTCGACGACCACGGCAAGCCCGCGTCATGCCACGCGAGGATCGCAGACTCGATCGCGAGCTGCTCTTCGTCGATCGGAAACTCCGCCGAGGGAGGAAGGGTCGCCGCACAGCTTGCGTGGAGAATGCAAGCGACGATTAGAAATGCGGGGGCGACTGGGGAGCTTGGGTACTGCAAGG
>JAYUYY010000826.1:0-8898 GCA_043752225.1 Sandaracinaceae bacterium
CGGGCACGCGAAAAAAAGAGGCGCGCAGATCCACGCCGAGGTCGTCGGCTTCGGCACGAACTGCGATGGCACGCACGTGACCTCGCCATCGGCCGAGGGCATGGGCGGTGCGATGCGGCTCGCGCTGCAGGACGCAAAGCTCAATGCCGATGCGATCGACTACGTGAACGCGCACGGCACCGCGACCGAGCTCGGCGACATCGCCGAGTCGCAAGCCACGTGCGAGGTGCTCGGCGCGCGCGTGCCGTTCAGCTCCACCAAGGGTTTCACCGGCCACACGCTCGGCGCGTGCGGCGCGATCGAAGCGGCCTTCGCGATCGCGATGATGCGCGACGAGTTCATCGCCCCGTCGCGCAACCTCGTGACGCGCGATCCGCGCTGCGCCCAACTCGACTACGTGATGCACGAGGCGCGCAGCCAGGCTCCGGACGTGATCATGAGCAACAACTTCGCGTTCGGCGGGATCAACACATCGCTGATCTTGAAGCGCTTCTCGTGAGCGCTCCTCTCGGCAGCACAGTGGGGGATTTAGTGCAGGATCTGTTGGACGTGATCGTCGTGGGCGGAGGTCCTGCGGGATCGACCGCGGGGCATCTGCTCGCTGCAGCAGGTCACAAGGTGTTGATCCTCGACAAGGAGGACTTCCCGCGCTTCCACATCGGCGAGTCGCTCTTGCCGTGCGACTTGCCGATCTTCGAGCGGCTCCAGATCGACATGGGCAAAGGACCGTTCCTGCACAAGCAGGGCGCCGAGTTTCTCGACGAGAAGACCGGCGATTTCATGTTCTACGACTTCGCCGACGCGCTGCCCGGCGGGCCCAAGCACGCCTATCAAGTCGAGCGCGCCGCGTTCGATCATGCGCTCTTGTTGCTCGCGGAGAAGGCCGGCGCGCGCATCGAGCTGCGCTCGCGCGTGCAGGAGATCGCGTTCGAGCCCGATCAAGCACGCATCAGCGTGGTGAGCGGCGAGCAGACGCACGAGCTGCGCGCTCGCTACGTGATCGACGCGACCGGCCAAGATGCTTTTCTCGGTCGGCGCGGACGTACGCTCGAGCCGCTCAAGGGCCTCGGCAAGGGCGCCGTGTTCTGCCACTTCGAAAACGTCGCGCAGAGCACGCACAGCGAGCTCACGCACCGCGGCAACATCAAGGTGCTGATCCGCGACGACGGATGGGGCTGGATGATCCCGCTGACCGGTCAGCGCGTCAGCGCCGGCTTCGTGAGCCACACGCGCGTGCTCGAGACCTCGGTGCTCGACGAGATCGTCGCGGACTCTCCCGTGTTGCAGCGCATCACCGCGGGCGCGACGCGCAGCGAAGTGCGGCTCGCGCGCAACTTCAGCTACAAGAATCGCGCGTCCGCGGGCGCGCGGCACATCTGCATCGGCGATGCGGCGTGCTTCCTCGACCCGGTCTTCAGCTCCGGCGTCTCGCTCGCGATGCTCGGCGGCGAGCGGCTCGCCGATGCGCTCGATCTCGCGCTGCGCGAGCGGCGCGAAGGCGACCCGCTCGCGATGGCCGAGGTCGAGCTGCATATGCAGCACGCGTACCGGACCGTCGGCGCGTTGGTGCACAGCTTCTACAACACCAAGCTCGTGCGAAACATCTTCTTCGCGCCCGATCCGAACATCGAGCTGCGCTCGGGCTTGATCAGCATCCTCGCGGGTGACGTGTGGCGCACCGACAACCGCTTTCAGTCGATGCTGCTGCGCTCGACGCGGCGTCAGATTCCCGCGGAGCTGTAGAGCAATCAGCGCTCACGCTCCATCAGCCAGCGTGTGGATCGCCAGGTCGTAGCCGAGCCACGCGTTGTGCAGATCGATCCGGCGCGGCAGCGGTGATACCGGGAAGTCGCTCGGCATGCCCGTGCCGTAGCGCACGCGGATGATGCCTTTGGGCTTTTGATCGAGGCGCTCGAAGCTGCGCTCGATCAGCTTGCCGGCTTTCCATTGCTCGCGGATGCGCTCGCCATCGCGCGTGACGTCGAGCGTTCCGTCCGGTGGTTGCGCCGCGGTCACTTCACGCGCGCTTCGGAACAGCGCGCGATGCACGTCCACGAGCACGAAGCGCGGCGGGAACGGCAGCGCACGATCGACGTACGCGACGAAGCGCACGGCCTGACCGCGTTGCTCGAGCAAGAACGCGCGCGTGCCGTAGGGCGTGAGCGCGAGCAGCGAGAGCACGCCGTCGTCGGATTGCAGCACCGCGGAGAAGCTCAGCGTTTGTGTGCCGCCCTTCTCATCGCGGAAGCGCGCCTCGATGCGTTGGCGGAGAAACAGCCCCTGCGGCAATGCGGCACTGTCGATCAGCACGCCAGGATACGCGTCATCGCGCAGCGGCGCGCGCGGCGGACGCGTGGGGCCACACGCGAGCAACGCGCACGCGAAGATCAACGTCGCTAGCAGTCGCAAGCTCACGCCACTCCTCTATCGACACTCACAGCGCGGGGCAAGAGCGTCAGGCCCGCCGGTGCAAACAACATCGAGAGCAAGACGCCCAAGCTCACGATCTGACCGAGCGAGCGCAACGCGGGGATCGTCGACATCGCGAGCAAGCCGAACGAGATCACGGTCGAGGCGCAGGCGACCACGATCCCGAGCACGGTCGCCGCGAGGCCTTCAGTGCCTTCGCTCTCGACCAAAAACACGCCGTAGTCCTCGCCCATGCTCAGCACCAAAAGCACGCCGAGCGCGTGGAAGAGATCGAGGCGCACGCCGCACAGGCTCAAGATCGACAAGGCGGAGAACGCTGCGAGCACGGCGGGCGCGACCGCCGCGAGTGCCTTGCGCGGCGCGCGGTAGCGGGCGAGCACCATCACGAACACCGCGAGCAAGCCGGCGGCGACCAGCTCGAGCGTGCGCGCCCGAAACGCCGCGTACGTCGTGCTCAGCAGCTCGCGCTGATCGAAGTAGCGCGCTTCTGGAATGCTCGTCAGCGCTGCGATCAGCGCAGACGGATCGCGCACGTCGCGCAGATGCGTCGCGATCAAATAGCTGGGCTCGGTTTCGAGGATGAAGCCGCCCGCGATCGGTGCGAGCGGCGACGCGAGCAGGTCGGCGAGCTCGAGCGGCGCGATCTCACGATCGAGCGAGCGCGCGAAGGGAGCGATCGCCTCCGGCTCGAAGCCTGCCGTCTCGAAGGCTTTGCTCGCGCGCGCGCTCACATCGGACGCAGCGCGTAAGGCCGCGACGTTCTGGCGTTGCAGCGCTTCGGACCAAAGCAACGCATGCAGGCTCTTGAAGCCGCCGACTTCGTCTCGCTCGACCGCTTGCGTGAGCAACGCCGCGACCTGATCGTTTCGTTGGAGCGCTTGCTCAAGCGTTGGCGCGCTGACCACCACCATCCGCCCGACGTCCATCGCGAGCAGGCGCTGGCTCACGCGCGCGTCTTCCTCGCGCAGATCTTTCGGCGCAGGAACCCAGCTCGCGAGATCGTCGTCGAAGCGCAGCGTAAACGCGCCCGCGGCGCACACGGCGAGCGCGAACGCGAGCAATGCCCAGGACAGCTTCGGTCGCTCGCGCAAACCACCGACAGCGCCGCCGAGCTGCGTAGCCAGCGCGCGCTGGCTCGGTGCGCCGCGCCCCGAGATCCCCATGAACCACGGAATGCTCCAGCGCGTGGCGAACAGCGACGCGAGCACGCCCACGCTGCTGAACAGCGCCAGCTCGCGAATGCCGGCAAACGGCGCAAAGCCCAAGCCCACCATGCCCGCGACCGTCGTGAGCCCGCCCAAACGCAGCGCCGGCCAGACGTTTTCGACCGTCTTGCGCGCGTTCAAGCCTTTCGGCCCGAGGAGATGGTGCGAGAGCAAGTGCACCGGATAGTCCGAGCACACGCCGATCAGCGTGGTGCCGAATGCCAGCGTCATGCCGTGCAGCCGGCCGAACACGAGCAGCGTGACCGCGCTTGCCGCGAGCGCGCCGATCAGCGACGGCACGATCGTCAGCACGATCGCGCTGAACGAGCGCAGCACGATCAGCAGCAGCGCTACGAGCAACGCGGACGAGAGTGTCGAGATGCGCTGGACGTCGGCGCGAATCGCGGTCTCCGCGCGCACCGAGTAGCGCCCTACTCCGGTCTTCTCCAGCGTGAACGGCACATGCAACGCAGCGCGCGCGTGCTCGAGGGCGGCGTCGATCTGCGCGAGCACGCGGCGCTGCGAGGTGGCGTCGAGCGCGGGCGCATGCGTTTGCACGAACAGCACTGCATAGCGCTCATCGGGCGAGAAGAACGCGCCGTCGCGTACGCGCAAGCCGCCTTGGCGCGCCGCGTCGAGCCGCTCGAGCACGCGCGGGAACGCGAGCAACGGGTCCTCGGGCGCGAGCCTTCGGATCAACGCGCCTTCCGGACCGCCGAGCTTGGCGAGCAAGCGATCGGCGGAGCGCTGCAGGCCCGCGTCGGAGAGCATCGCTGCGTAGTCGCGCTCGGGCTGCTCGCTCCAAAACGCGTAGCGCCGCGGAAAGTAGAGGTCGTAGATCGCCTTTTGCGCGGCCTCGTCCACGCTCCACTGCACCTCTGAGATGTCTTGGCTCGCCTGCAGCTGCTTTGCGATCAGCTCCGAGCCGGCGCGCAGCTGCTCGGGCTTTGCGCCTCCGAGCGTGAGCACCATGCGCTGGCCCAGGCCGGAGGTCGCGAGCGCGCGCAACACGCGGCCGGTGACCGCGTCTTGTCCATCCGGCAAGAAGTGCGCGATGTCATTGGTGACTTTGAAATGCGTCCAGCCATACGCGCCGAGCGCGCCGCACACGGCGAGCACCGCGCACGCCGCGATGACCTGCGTTCGGAGCGAGAACGCGCCGTTCGCACGCCCAGCAGGCTCAGCAGGCTCAGCAGGCTCAGCAGGCTCGCGGCTCACGCATCAATCCTTCAGGCGAAAGAGCCGCGCGCGATCGGCGGGCGGCAAGCGTACACGCGGGTCCACTTCCGAGAACTCCATCACCGTGCTGTCGCCGGTCTCCTCCAAGAGCGTCATTCGGTCGACGATCACCCCGTGGCCTTGCAGCTGCGCGCGCGCGACGAAGCGCTTGAGGTCGGCTTGCTTGGGCACCAGCTCGAGCTGCCACGCATCGCCTTCCAAGGCCTTGAACGAGAGCGTGTAGAGCTTCTCGAGCGCGCTGCGATCGCCGCGCAGCACGTACACGAATGTCAGCACGAAGTGCCGGACGATCGGGCTCTCTCCGAGCTCGATCGTGCGCACGCCGGATGCATCCGAGACCTTCAGCACCTCGCCGTCGAGCAACATCGCCGACTTCTCCGGTTGCTCGACGCGGCGCAAGAGCAAACCGGGCGCCGCGAAGAGCACCGTGCCCTCCGAGCGCAGCGGCCGCTTGAGCATCGCGATCTTCTTCTCCTCGACGTACTTCGCGCGGATGCCTTGAAGGCCCGACAGCTGCGTGAGCAACGCATCCACCGTCGTGATCGGCGCGCTCTGCGCGGCTGAGGAAGCGGAAAGCGTGATGATGACAACGAACAGCGTCGCATGGGCCGCGAGACACGAGCGAGGCGTCATCGGTCGCGAGGAGCGCGCGGAGCGTACTTCCTGTACGTGAGCACGCACCGCAGCGAGCGATGGCGGATCGCGACGTGGATCGCGGCCCAGGTGACGCTGTTTAGCGAAGCATCTCGAGTAAGGCATCGGGGGTCCTCAAGAGTAGCTCGCCGTCCGAGCTGAGCGTTGCGAGCACGGTGTGGCCGTAGGCCGAGCGCTTGTGGTCCGTGATGTTGAAGATCTCGTAGTCGATCTTGATCCGGTAATCGACATCGGCAAACGCGGCGCCGACGCGAAAGCGGTGCCCGAAGCGCAGCGGCGCCGGATAGCGGCACTTGGTCTCGATCACGACCATCAAGTACCCCGTCTTCATGATCTGCTCGGCCGACAAGCCTTTGCTGCGCAAGAGCTGCGTGCGCGCGATCTCGAAGTACTTGTAATAGTGCCCGTGCCAGACGAGGTGGAGCATGTCCACATCGTGAAACGGCACCTCGAGCTCGACCTCAACCTCTGGTTTGAAGGCTCTCATGCGAAGTCGATCGCTCCGATCGGCAGCTCGTCCGCGCGGTAGCGCTCGAGCAGCGCTTCGATCTCGCCGTCCATCGGCCGGTCGTGCGTGTGCTTCTCGGCGCTGCGCCGCACCGCGGCGTGCAGCGCCCGGCTGCGCTCATGGCACACCGAGAGCCCGCGCAAATCGGCGGCTTGACAGAGCGCGAGCAAGTGGATGATCGCGACCGTCTCGCTCAGCTCGAGCACGCGCAAGCAATCGCGCGCTGCGATCGTGCCCATGCTGACTTTGTCTTGGTTGTGGTTCTCGGTGCTGCGGCTAAACGCGGTCGCGGGCATCGAGAGCTTGAGCGCCTCGGCGGTGAGCGCGGAGGTCGTGATGCCCATGGCCTTGAAGCCGAAGTTGACCGCGGCGCGCGGACCGGTCGCGCCGACCAAGCCAGACGGCAAGCCCGCGTTCGTCACCGGATTCAATAGCAAGACGAGCTGGCGATCGACCAGATCCGCGACGCTCGCGACCAAGCTCTTGAGGCTATCCATCACGAACGCCATGTGCCCGCCGTAGAAGTTGCCGCCGCTGTGGATGCGGCCTTCTTCCACGTCGACGATGGGGTTGTCGTTGACGCCGTTGAGCTCGATCTCGATCCACCGCCGCGCGAGCTCGAGCGCGTCGAGCAACACGCCGATCACGTGCGGCGCACAGCGGATCGAATAGCGGTCCTGCAGGCGCGCTTGGTCGGGCCGCACCGACGCGTCGCCGCCGAGGTCTTCGCGGATCCAACGCGCGCACGCGCGCTGGCCGGGATACGGCTTGAGCTCGAAGATGCGGTCGTCGAAGTGACCGGGTGAGCCGCGCATCACCTCGCTCGCCATCGCGGTCAGCGCGGACGTGAGCCGCGCGAGCTTGCGGCTGCGCTCGAACGCGAGGCACGCAAGGCCCGTCATCACCGACGTGCCGTTCATGATCGCGAGGCTCTCTTTGGGGAAGAGCGCCATCGGCGTAAGACCGCAACGCGCGAGCGCTTCGCTCGGCGGCAGCGTCCCACCGGCATGCAGCGCGGCGCGCTCACCCATCAAAGTCGCAGCGATGTACGAGAGCGGCGTGAGATCGCCGCTCGCGCCGACCGAGCCTTCTTGCGGGATGCTCGGCAGCACGCGGTGGCGCAAGAGCGCGCACAGCGCATCCAAGACCTCCGTGCGCACCGCCGAGTAACCGCGCACCAGCGACGCGAGCCGCGCCGCGACGATCGCCGCGCTCTGCAGCTCGGAGAACTTTCGGCCGGTGCCCGCGCCGTGCATGCGCACGAGGTTCTTCGGCAGCTCGGCCAGCAGCTCCGCCGGCACGTTCACCTCGCACGAATCGCCGACTCCCGTGCTCACGCCGTACACCGGCTGGCCGCGCTCGAGCGCGTCGTGCAGCACGCGGCGGCCGCGCTCAAGATGCTCGCGATAAGCAGGCGCCTCGCTCAGCGTCGGAGTCGCGGTGCCACGCGCGAGCGCGAGCACCTGCTCGATCGTGAGCGGTTCGATCCCTAGCACCACGACTTGTCGCGACTCAGGCACGCTTGCTCCAGAAGTCATAGAAGTTGAACCAGTTGTCCGGGCTCTGCCGGCAGTAGTGCTCGAGCCGCGTCGCGAAGCGCTGCACGTGCGCGCGCAACGCTTCTTCGCGCTGCTTGCGCGGCAACACGATGCTTTCCGCGAACGGCTCGCAGTACAGGTCGTAGCGGTTCGGCGGCGAATAGAGTCCGAACGTCAGGAGCACTGGACAGTGCATCGCGGCTGCGAGCGCGAACGGCCCGGTCGGAAAGCTCGCGGTGCCGCCCAAGAAGTCGACCTCGACGGTCTTGCCCTCGATATTGCGATCGCCGAGCAGCGCGACGAATTCACCGCGCTCGAGGCAGGCGCGCAGCTTGAGCGCGAAGTCGATGCCGGCGCGCGGCTCGAGCAAACGCGCATGCACGCCGGTGCCGACCTGTTCGAGCACGCGGTTGATGCGCTCGGCGTTGCGAAAATATCCGACGACGTTCACCACCAGGTCCTCGTGACCGGCCTGCGCGTGCATCGCTTCAAAGCTGCCGAGGTGTGCGCCGAGCAAGAGCGCGCCGCGTTTTTGCGCGCGCAGCGCGAGCAGGTGCTCGGTGCCGTGCGGATGGACCTCGAACGCATCCTTTTTACCGGCGATGAAGAACACGCGATCGGCCGAGCACTCCGCAAAGCGCAGCTGGTGCCGGTACACCGCCCAAAAGCCCGCCGGCAGACCCATGCGCTGGAGATAAGCGCGCGACGCATCGCGCGGCGCGCGCTTGGTGAGCATGAAGTACAGCACGATGACCGCGAGCAACGCGCGCATCGGACCGCGCCCGAAGAGCGTCGCGACCGCGAGCACGATGCGAATGCCGTGCACGCTGCCGAGCTCGCCCGCACGCAACCACACGCTGCGTTGTTCGCGTTCATCGCTAGGATGAACAGCGCTCATCGCGTGCGCCCCTTCAGCATCCAGCCAAAGCTCAGCCAGGCGAGCCCGCGCACGATGCCTTCGATCACCAACCGCGTGTGTCCGACGCTGATGCGCACGTTGTCCCAGAAGGTTTGAAAGTGCGAGATGCCGCCGTCTGCGGCCGCGATGTAGCGCACCTTCGTCTCGAGCTTCGTCACCGGCACGCCGCGCCAGACCATGCGCACGACGATCTCGGGATCGAAGTCCATGCGGTCGCCGCGCGCGTCGACCGCGAGCGCATCGGCGATCGGATAGACGCGAAAGCCGCACAGCGGATCGCCGACGCGATTGCCGAGCGTCTCGATCGCAGCCCAGAAGACGGAGATGCGCCGGCCGTAGAGCCGCGCGGCCGGCACGCTTTCATCGAAGCGCGGCTGGCCGAGCACCATGTGCGTGGGCTGCGCG
>JAYUYY010000827.1:0-3535 GCA_043752225.1 Sandaracinaceae bacterium
CGCGGTCGCCGCGCGCAACATCGGATGCACCGAGCGCGAGACGCCGCCGCTGCTCACGAGCACCAGGCGCTCACAGCGCTCTGGAAACTGATACGCGAACTGCGTCGCGACGCCGCCGCCCAACGAGTGGCCGACGATCGTCACGCGATCGATCCCGAGCACGCTGATCAGATCGCGCATGCCGTTGGCGTACGCCGCGACCGAGTAGTCCGCGCGCGGCTTGTCGGAGCGGCCGTGGCCCAAGAGATCCGGCGCGACCACCGTGTGATCGCGCGCGAGATCTTCAATCTGCGCAGCCCAGGTATCGAGGCTGTTGCCGATGCCGTGGATCAGCAGCACCGCCGGACCCGTGCCGACGTGCACGAACGCGCGGCGGTAACCATGGATGACGCGGTACTGCGCGAGCTTGTCGAGCGCGCGCACCGTCGCCGGGCTGGCAGCGATGACCTTCGCTGCGCCGATCGCTTTGTGATCGGTCGCGTCGCGCGGCACGGTCGATGGAGCAGCGCTGCCGCCCGCGAGAACGGCCTGTGCGCTACGACGGAGTTGCATCAACGGACTCGCCTGCTGTCGTCGCAGGCGCCCCCGGCAGACGCGACTTCAACAAGCGACCGACGGGCTCGGGCAGCTTCTCGACTAACGGCAACAGCTTCACCTGCGCGAGCTCGCGAGCGAAGTCGGCCCAAACGTGCGCGACCTCGGTCAGACGTTCGCGCGTGATCTTGAGCGGCTCGGACGGATTAGAGCTCATGAGTTTTCCTTGGTTGATGGCGCTCACGAGAGCACGGGCACGAGCCTCACTGTGCGCGAGCGTGATTTCAAGGACTTTTCATCGCGGCTAATTCGCGCCGCGGTGCGTCCACCCGAAGCGGCACCGCCCGGGAGGAGAGCAGACCCCAGCAACAATCTCAGCCGCCGCAGCCGGCCGGCAGAGCTTCGTCGCCTTCCACCGCACAGCGCGTCCAGCACGAGCGCACGAGCAGCGTCTGCTCCGGACATCCCGGGGCAGGCTCGCAAGAGCTCGGACATGCGCCTTCTTCACCGGGCGCGATCGCGATATCGCAGAGCTCATCCTCATCGAGCAAGCCGTCGCCACAGCGCACGGAATCGTCGGAGAGCGTCAGCTCCTGCGTAAACGGGTCGACGCCAGCGTCGGCATCGAGATCGCTTTCATCGGGCGCAGTCATACGCGAAGGGTCGTCGCGCTCCGCGCCAGAGCCCGCGCTGAGCTCGGATTCGTATTCGCGCACACCTTCGCTCACAAGCTCCCTGACGAACCCGTAGCGCGACGTGCTGACGCTTCCGGATGCGCTGCCGATCCCGGCTTGGCTCTCACAGCCAATGCTCAGAAGCGCGAACGCGCACAAGGTGCAAGGCGGCACGATGCAGCGGGTCCACAAACCACGACGCGAAAAACCTGATGTGAAGCTGCGAGAGAGCACGCTTTCTACGTGCCACGCGTGAGCGCTACGAGTCCTGACCGCGCTCTGACGGTTTCATGACGAAGCCCGCACACGTGAACGGCGCGTGAAGTGGTAGAACGATCGACCGTGGGCTTCTGCTTCGGCGCTTTCGAAGTGGACACGCAGGTCTTCGAGCTGCGTGAAAGCGGCGCGCCTGTGCGCATCGACCGCAAGGTCTTCGATCTGCTCTGCTACTTGTGCGAGCACCGCGACCGGGTCGTCGACAAAGCCGAGCTGCTCGACCACGTGTGGGCAGGAGATACCGTCGTCGAAGCGGTGGTGCCGACCGCGATCACGCGCTTGCGTCGCACGTTGCGGCAAGAGAGCCACGCGAGTGGGCCGATCCAAACCGTGCATGGCCGTGGCTATCGCTTCGTAGGCGAGGCGATCGAGACGCAAGTCTTCTCGAGCCCGCCCGGAACCCTTCGCACGATCTCGACGCCCCAGCCTGCAGCGCCCGAGCCTAAGCGCGAGCACGCGCAACGCGTTGGCATGCCGTTCGACACCGACGTGCGCCCCAACCTGCGCGATCCATTCGTCGGCCGCGCTGCGATCATGGAGCGCTTGATCGCGACGCTCGACAAAGCGCTGAGCGGCGTGCTGCGCGGCCGGTTGCTCGTCGGTGAGCCAGGGATCGGCAAGACGCGCGTGACGACAGAGCTGAGCCAGCTCGCGCGCAAGCGCGGCGCGCGCATTTGGAGCGGGCGTTGCCCACCGACGAAATCACCCCCCGTGCTGTGGCCATGGCAACAGATCGCGCGCCAGGGCAGCGGCGCCCGTGAGCTGAGCGCATTGCGCGCGCTGGGCCTCGCGCAGCGCGACGCGCTCGCGTTTCTGATCCCCGAGCTGGCGAGCGAACGAACGACTCAGCACGACCGCACGCAACCGCCGGTGGGGAAAGCGCGGCTCGAGCTGTTCGACGCGGTGAGCGCGTGGCTTCGGCTGAGCGCGACGCAAGGACCGATCGTGCTCGTGCTCGACGACCTGCACTGGGCCGACCTCACGTCGCTGGAGCTGCTCGAGCACGTCTTGCTCGAGCTCGGTGACTCTCCGATTTTGATCCTCGGCACGTATCGCGACGCGGAGCTTGCAAAAGGCCATCCGCATGCGGCGCTGCTCGATCGCTGCGAGCGCGTGCCAGCGTGGAAGCGCATCGCGCTACAGTCCTTCGCGATCGATGACGTCTCTCAGTATCTGCGCGAGGTCACCGGTGCGGACGTGCCGCACGCGCTCGCCTCCCACATCCACGAGCGCACCGGCGGCAATCCCTTTTTCGTCCGCGAGACGGTCCGCACGCTGAGCGAAAGAACGCTCTCGGCCGCGCGTTCCAGCTACAGCGAGGTCGAGCTGCCCGCGCCGGCACGCGACGTCATTCGCCGGCGCGTCGCGGCTCTGCCCGAGCTCAGCCAGCATGCGCTCGAGGGCGCCAGCGTGCTCGGTACGGAGATCGAGATCGGGCTGCTCGCGATGCTCCTCGAGCGCTCGACCAACGAGGTGCTCGACGCGGTCGATCGCGCGCTCGCCGCGCAGCTGCTGATGGTGGAAGGCTTGCATCGCTATGCCTTCAGTCACGTGTTGATCCGCGACACGGTCTACGGCGATCTCGCGAGCCGGACGCGACGCGAGCTGCACCTGCGCGCAGCGCGCTTGCTGCACGAGCGCGACGCGGAGCAGCACCGCCAACAAGTCAGCGCCCACCTCGCGAGCGCAGGCGAGGAACCGAGCTTCGACGAGCGAGCCTGAGCTGCGGCGTTCGTGCCTCAGGGCCGGTGTCGATCGCGCATGCGCGCAGGCAGCGGGGCAGCGCATGGCTCTTCCAACACGAACGCTTCGCAATGCACCGGGCCGTCGTCGCCGCGGTCCGCGTCCTGCAGCGCGCACATCCCGCGCTGCTCGAAGACCGAGCCCGCGATGCAGCTCGAGCAGCTGACGCCGGCGCTGGCTCCGAATCGGTAGCGGTCCGCATGATCGCAAAACGCGGACTGCGAGACGCCGCCCGAAAACATCACGAGATCGGTGGCGACGTGCAACCCGAAGCGCGAGCGTTGAAACCGCGTGCTGTCGCTCTCGAT
>JAYUYY010000828.1:0-3535 GCA_043752225.1 Sandaracinaceae bacterium
ACATCCATCACTCGGCGACGATCGGTCTCGCCAAACGCAGCGAGCGCAGCACCGCACCGGTGATCGGCGACCGCGTCGAGATCGGCCCCGGCGCATGCATCGTCGGCGGCATCGAGGTCGGCGACGACTGCTTCATCGGCCCGAACACCGTGCTCGCCGACAGCGTGCCCAGAGGCAGCACGGTGCTCGGTGTGCCCGGCCGCATCGTGGACCTCGCCAAGCTCACCGACAGCACGCTGCCGCCGATGCGCTCCAGCATGTTCCCCAAGCCGTAAACGCTCCGCTAAATGCGCGCGATCGGCGGCATCACGCGATCGCGCAAGCGCAAGAGCGGCGCTTCGAAGTAGCGGTAGCTCGCCGCTGAAATCGCCATGGTCGCGATCGCGCAGAGCACTGCGCCCGCGATCAGCGCGAGCATGTGCGAAGGGATCGCCGCCATCAGCTTGGGCTCTACGTAATCGAAATACACGCCTTTGAGCGGACGCTGCACGAGGTAGATGCCGTACGAGATCTTGCCGAGGTACGCGAGCACCGGCGTCTCGAGCCACGGCAGCTCACCGCGCAGCGCCGCGAGGATCACCAGGCCCGAGGTGATGTTCAGCACCGTGTAGCCCCAGATGTACCCGTACCCGGCGGCGAGGCCTTCCGAATAGCCGAGCGTACGAATCGCATTGCCGGTCGCGAGCAGCACCAAAAAGCCGAGCCCGAGCGTGATGGCGAGCGCGCCGAGCGCGAGCGGCCACGCTTTGCGGACGCTCGTGAAGTCGTGCGTGGCGAGCACTGCGCCGACCGCGAACGCATCGAGGTGACTCGTGCTGAGCATGTAGACCTCTCCGGTCGCAAGGCCCAGCCACGCCGCGCACGCGTAGCGGATCAGCGGCCCGAGCGCGACGATCGCGATCGCGATCCGCAGCAAGCTCGCGCGCGAGGTCAGCCACACCACGATCGGCCACACCAAGTAGAACTGCTCCTCGACCGACAGCGTCCACAGGTGCCCGTACGCCGCGTTCGCGATCACGTCCCCATTCATCAAGCCGAAGTTCACGCCGTAGAAGTACGCATACGGTCGCGCCGCGTTCCAGCCCTCGGGCAGCGCGATCGCCGCGTGCACCAGCTCGATACCGATCAGATACGCGAAGTAGAGCGGTGCGATGCGCAACGTGCGCCGAAAGTAGAAGCGCTTGAAGAATCCGGCTCCGTGCGCAGAGTGCGCCGGACTGTGCTGTGTAGTCAGAGCGTGCTCGCGCTCTTGCTGCGCGTGCTCGCGTTCTTGCAACAGAATGCGCGTGATCAAAAAGCCCGACAGCACGTAGAACACGAGCACGCCGGCCCAGCCGAACGGCAGCGACCAGTGATAACTGGCCATGAACACGAGCGCGACGCAGATCGCGCGCAACCCATCCAGCGACTTCAAGCGTTCGATCGGTTGGAGCGCCTGAATGCGCTCGCCATCGCTCGCGGTCACGTGCCCTGACCGGTTTTGTCCAAGCTGACTTCCACTGTCACGACTTGCCCCGCGCGCAGCTTCACCGCTTGCTCGAAGTCGGCGTGCCCCTCGGCGCTGACGCGGATGCGGTGCATCTCGGTCAAGTCGTCCATGTCCGCGACCTCGATCACGCTGCGGCTGCGTCCGGAGACACGGCCACCATCAACGGTCACGTTCGCCGGCGTCTCGGTCACGACGTACAAGCCCGCCGGCCGAAACTTGAGCTTCTTGCTGATCGTGAAGTCTTCGATCCCGGGCGGCACCTCGAGCGTGATCTCTTCGTCGATGCAGCAGTCGTGCGCGCCCACGAACTTGAAACGATGCGTCCCGGGCACCAGCTCGATGTCGTGAAACGACGGGCCGAACGGCCGCGGATCCCCACCGTTTACGCCGATCGAAACGTTCGCCGGTGATGGGTTGAACGAGATCCGACGCGGCGCGCCAGGCTCCGGCATCGGCGTCACCGGCGGCTTGGGTACGCGCGGCTTGCGGTCCTGCTTGGGTTCCTGCGGCGGCTTGGTCGTCGCCACCACCGGCGGCTTCTTCGGTGAGACGTCGACGCTCATGCGCGGCTCGCGTTTGACGTCGCTGGGCGCGGTCGGCTGCGCGCGCTTGGTGTCGCCGACGATCGGAGCGCTCGGGCGCGGAGCCCGCACCATCGCGTATGCGCCGAGCGCGGCGCCGAGCACTATCACCGCCCCGATGCCGCGCACCAGGCTCTGGCGCATCGCCGATCGCCGCCCGAGGCCTTGCACGGCGCTGAGCACGCGCGCGTTGCTCTCATCGATCGCGAGCACGCGGTTGTAGCAATCGAGCGCGGTCGGCATGTCGCCGCGCTGCTGGGCTTCCTCGCCGATCGCGCTCAGCTTCTCGATCGTCTGCGCGCGCAGCATCGAGCCAAACGATTCCGGCGCCTTCAAGTAGTCCGCGAGCGCTTGATCCGGCGCGTCGATCCCGACATCACCCATGAAGTCGAGCAAGTCCCGATCGAGATCCGCCGCCGAGTCGTAGCGGCGCTCGGGCTCGACCTCGAGCAACCGCACGATGATGCGCGCGAGCTTGCCGCCGATCGCGGGCCGCACCTGCTGCGGATCCTGGAAGCGGCCATCCATGATGCGCTTGAGCACCTGGTGCGGATTGGTCCCGGTGAACGGAAGCTCTCCGGTCGCCAACATGTAGAGCACGGTGCCTAGCGAAAACAGGTCAGTGCGCGCGTCGCAGCCTTTGCCTTCGATCTGCTCCGGCGCCATGTGACCGGGCGAGCCGAGCACCTGACCGGTCGTGGTCATGCTCTGCACGTCGACCAGCTGAGCGATGCCAAAGTCCGTGAGCTTCACGCTCCGGTTCTCGTGCAGCATCACGTTCTCGGGCTTCACGTCGCGATGGATCACGCCTTCCTGGTGTGCGGCGCCGAGCGCGCGCGCGACCTGCAGCGCGATGCACGCCGCGATCTCGGGCGGGATGCTCGGGTGCTCCTCCGCGAACTTCTTGAGCGTGGGCCCGGTGAGCAGCTCGGTCGCGATGAAGCTGACCTCTGAGCCCTCGCCGCTGTAGTCGTAGATCTCGAGGATGCTCGGATGATGCAGGCGCGCGACCGTCACCGCCTCGCGCGCAAACCGTTGCCGCGCCTCGCGTGCGCCCTGCAAGTGCGGGTGCATCACCTTGAGCGCGATCAGGCGGTCCAGCCGCGTGTCGCGCGCGCGGTACACCGTAGCCATCCCGCCGTGGCCGATTTCGTCGACGATCTCGTACTTCTCGACGTTCTTCAGCATCGGCCGCTCGAAGGAGAGCCTTCCCAACTTATGTGACGGCCCCCCGATTCACGCTCAATCACAAGCCCGAAAGCCGCAAAGAGCGTGCCACTCGGAGGTCAATCGCTACAAGCAAAGAGCGAGAGAGTCACCGCCAAGGACGCCAAGCCCAACCCGAACGCCAAGCCCAACCCGAACGCCAAGCCCAACCCGAACGCCAAGCCCAACCTAAACGCCAAGCCCAACCTGACGGCACGAGTGAGCGCAGCGAACCTCGTGAAAGGGAGGCTCCCATTGG
>JAYUYY010000829.1:0-3529 GCA_043752225.1 Sandaracinaceae bacterium
GGTCAACAGCTTGCATCGCCAAGGCATCAACCGCGTGGGCCGCGGCCTGCGCGTCGCTGCGCGCGATGCGGATGGCATCGTGCAAGCGATCGAGAGCACCGATGAGCCCGCGCAGTTTGCGATCGGCGTGCAGTGGCATCCGGAGTACTTACCGCTGCGACCCACGCACCAGCGCTTGTTCTCGGCGCTGGTCGAGGCCGCGCGGCGCGTGGAAGCGTTCAAGCCCTAGAGCGTCAGGAACGTCTTGAAGCCGCCGAAGATCATTCGCTTGCCGTCGAAGGGCATCTTCTTCGGATCCATCATGGGGGCCAAGCGCGGATCGTGCATCGCCAGCTTGTTCACGCGATCGCGATCCTTGCGCGATTTGTAGACGATGTATGAGAACACCACGGTCTCCGAGCTCTTGAGCTTGACGCTGCGCGGGAACGAGGTGTGTTTGCCCACGGGCACGTCGTCTGCGACGCACTCGACGTATTGAAGTGCGCCGTGCTCGCGCCAGACCTTGCCGGCCTTCTTCGCCATGAGGCGATAGGCCGCCATGTTCTTCTTCGGCACCGCGACTACGAAGCCATCTACGTATTGAGCCATGAGGATCCTCCGTTTCGAGCTGAGCGGACAGCAACTACACGCCGCGATCCCACGTGCCAGTTGAGAGCCGACACTATCAGACATTGCGTGGGCAAAACGCCTCAGTAGATCGTGAGGTGCTTCGCTTGCGAGGTTACACTCGTCGTGTTTTCGTGAGCCGTGCCTTACTCGCCCGTAGTCGCGAGCGCGCTCGATACCGCGCTCTTCGATTTGAGATTGCCGCGCAGCCAAGCGTCTGCGAGCAGCGGCGCAATCCGCTCGCGCCGATCTTGACCGCAGTGCACGTGATGCGTCTGCGCGACGCGACTCCGGCCTGGAGCCGCGAGCTCGATTTGATCGAACGCCAGCTCAATCACGCGGTGGCGCTGGTGGACGATCTGCTCGACGTCTCGCGCCTCACGCGCGGCGTGATCGAGATCGCGCGTGAGCCGCTCGAGCTCGCGCGGGCCGTCACGTAAGCGGTCCAGATGACGCAGGGGCTCATCGAGCAGCGCCGTCACTCGCTCGTGCTCGACGTGCCGGAGACGGGCTTGAGCCTCGAAGGCGACTCGCATCGGCTCGCGCAAGTGGTCTCGAACCTGCTCACCAATGCAGCGCGCTACATGGAGCCAGGCGGATCGATCAGCGTGCGCGCGCGCTCCATCGAAGAGCGCATCGAGCTGAGCGTGCGCGACACGGGTCCGGGCATCGCACCCGATGTGCTACCCACGATCTTCGAGCTCTTCACGCAAGGCCCGCAGTCGATCGAGCGCCGTCAGGGCGGGCTCGGGTTTGGACTCTTCATCGTGCGCTCGCTCGTCGCGCTGCATGGCGGCACGGTCGACGTGAGCACTGCGCTCGGGCAAGGCACCGAGCTCATCGTCTCGTTGCCGCGCAGTCGCGCGTTGAGCTCGCGTCTGCCTGCACGAATGCTCGAGAGCCATGGACCCGGTGCGCTCGGGCGCAAAGTGCTCGTCGTCGATGACAACGTCGACGCCGCAGACCTCGTGGCCGAAGGGCTGCGCATCCACGGCTGCGAGGTCAGCGTCGCGCACGATGCGCCATCGTCGTTGCAGCTCGCCTTGTCCCAGCGGCCGGAGGTCGCGATCGTCGACATCGGGCTGCCCGGCATCGACGGCTGGGAGCTCGGCACGCAGCTGCGCGCGTTACCGGGAATGCACGGCCTGCGTGTGATCGCGGTGAGCGGTTATGGCCAGGGGCGCGATCGCTCGCGCTCGAGCGCCGCGAGCTTCGCCGCGCACCTGGTCAAGCCCGTCGACTTGGAAGCGTTGCTCGCCGCGCTCGCGTAGCGCCGAGCGTAACGAGCGCAAGCAGCGAGCGTATGCGCCGACGTGGACACGGACACTTTATGACCAAAGCAGAGCTGCAACGCGCGCTGGCCGGCTGTGCAGCCGTGTTGTGGCTCGTCGCTTGCGGCGACGATCAAGACCCGGCCGGTGCCGAACGGCTTTGGCAGAGCATCCATGCAGATGCGTATCGCTCGTGGCAGCGCCCGCCCGGTTACGAGGAACGACGGCGCTCCAACGCTGCGCATGGCGGCCGCGTCGACATCTACGTCAACGCGATCGTCGCGGATGCGCTCACGAGCGGCGAGCCGATCGAGTCTTGGCCGATCGGATCACGAATCGTGAAAGATGGCTTCGACGACGCAGACTTCGAGCTCGTCGCGGCGATGGAAAAGCGCGACGACGGCTGGTTCTGGGCAGAATGGGACAACGAGGGCGACGCGAGCTACTCGGGCAAGCCTGAGCTTTGTCGCGACTGCCACCGCAGCGGAGACGACTTCGTGCGCGCATTCGCGTTTCCAACCACGGAGCTCGCGGGCGACGCACCTTAGCTTCGCGCGCCGCCGAGCAGCTGCTCGAGCTTTCGCAGCGTGATCGTCCGGCTGCGGGCTGAGGAAATCTCCGCGGTCCAGATCGCGCGCTTATTGATTCCGGCGCGGCCCGCTAGCGCACGCGCACGAGACACGACTCGTCGTCCTCGTTCGGGCTCGGATGCCACTGGGGCACGGTGCCGACCGGGCCGCCGTTGACGAGCGTGCCCGAGCAACCGGGAGTCGCGAGGTAGCTCGGACAACCGTTGGGTGAGGGATTGCCGCGCTGAGCCGACAAGACGCAATCGATCAGATCTCGCATCGTGGCTTCGCACGTCGAGAGCGCGAGGTTGGCTTCGCAGGCTGCGGCGGGCAAACCCGTCGGCAGGTTCGTGGTGCAGCCGAGCGCCTCCGTAACCGCGCAACCCGAGTACGGATAGAAACCGTTTGCGTTGGGCTCGCGCACGGGCGGCTCGAGGAAGCCAGGCTCGACCGGCGGCGCGTACCAAGCACAAAACGCTGCGCGCTGTTGCTCGGTGAGCTCGCTCACGATCGCGTTTTCGTCGACGACGCTCGGATGCGCTTGCGCCGGAGGCGCTTCGGAGACGCAGCGCCAGCTCGAGTCCGCTGCATCGCTGGGGCATTCGCAGGTGACGGAGGGCGGGTACCAGCAATCGCTGCCCTTCGATCCAAAGCACGAGCTACCCGTCTCGGGCTGCTGCGCGGGACACTCCACCACGCTCGCACGGATGTTGCGATAACAGTCCCAACGCTCTTCCGTGCCGCTCGCGCCGCAATACGCTCGACAGGCGCATTCGCTATAGAAGCGTTGGCCCTGCGCGGCTGCATCGGAGTAGTACGAGCACACGTGTCCCGCTTCGAGCGCGCACGACGTTTGGTTTTGCGGAGCGCTCGAAGGACAGCTGGCTTCATTGCCCGCCCAGTGAGTCGTCGCGAGCGGTGAGTCCGCGTTGCTTCCGCCCCAACCATCGCCCGTTTCACCTGCCGCGCCCGCGGCTCCATCATCGCCAGCTGTAGAGCCAGAAGCGCCCCCGGCACCGCCGGATTGGTCCGTAGCGCCGGCAATACCCGCACCGGCCTCGCCCATAGCACCGGCTTCACCGT
>JAYUYY010000830.1:0-3523 GCA_043752225.1 Sandaracinaceae bacterium
GGTCGACGTCGGTGACGCCAAGGCGTTGCGCGAGCTGGCCGACAGCCTGCGCGACAAGCTCGCACCGGCCGTGATCGCGCTCGGTTCACCGACCTCGGACGGGCGCGCGCTGCTCGCCTGCACCGTGTCGAAAGAGCTCACGAGCCGCATCCGCGCCGGCGACATCATCAAAGAGCTGGCCGCGATGGTCGGTGGCGGCGGCGGCGGGCGGCCCGAT
The DNA here is from genome assembly GCA_043752225.1 of Sandaracinaceae bacterium. Lineage (GTDB taxonomy): Bacteria > Myxococcota_A > Polyangia > Polyangiales > JAFGIB01 > JAYUYY01. The sequence continues at coordinate 218 of JAYUYY010000830.1, forward strand.
TTCGCCCAAGCTGGCGGCACCGAGCCGGACAAGCTCGAGGCCGCGGTCGCTCGCGTCTACGAGCTGGCCGCGAAGTAGCCGGTCACGACGCTGCGGTGTCTTTTGCCAAGCTGCGGCGGCGGGTGCCATGATCGCCGGCATGTCTGATCTCGACCGCATCGATCGAGAGCTCGCAGCGCTCGGCTCCGAGCCCGAGAAGATCGCGGAGCTGCTGAGTCGCTACGGTCTTCGCGATCGCTCGCTCGAGAACGTCGACAGTGAGCTGCTCGGCTTGCGCGACGGAACCGAGCCCGAGCGTCCGCCGAACGAAACGCTCGTCGACCGACCTTCGTTCTTGCCGCTGGGTTGGGATCATCAAGAGCCAGAGCCCGACGCCGAGCCCGAGCTGGCTGCTCCGCGAGTCGAGGTGAACGACGAGATCACCCTGAGCTCTCCTGCGCCCGCCATTGAGGACGAGCCTTTGCCTGCGGTGCTGTCGCCGGCCGCGTCGCATGAGCCGCCCGTGTCGGAGCCGCAACATTCGTTTGCTCCGCCGGTCGCAGAGCTCGCGATCGAACCGACACCGGCGGTCATCGCCGAGACCGCGCTTTCCGAGCCCGCGCTTGCCGAGTCCGCGCCGCGCACGCCAACGACCGTCGAATCGGTCGCGCCGCCGGCGGCCGAGCCGGCTGCGGCGCTCGAGCCGGCAGCACCGACGTTCGGCGCACGCGTGTCGCGCCCTTCGCGCCCAGACCTCCAGGCGTTGCTCGAGAAAGAGCTCGACCCTCGCGAGTTCCCCAGCTCGCGCCCGCCGCCGATGCGCGCCTCGCGTCCGGCGCCCCCGATGTCTTCGTTCCTGCCGCCGGTCCCGCGCAGCTCGCATCCGCCCACCGAGCCCGAAGCCGCTGAAGCGGACTTCGAGCTCTTGGTGGACGACGACGACATCATCGAGATCGACGACGAGACTTAACCTCAGAACCCAACTTGCAGTTGGGTTCGCAGACGCGCGTTGGTCGTATCGGTCGCTTGCGCCGAGATCGCCGCGATGTCCGTCTGCCAGGCCACCGTATGGCCGAACGGAAACCAGTTGAGGCCTAGCGAGAGCTCGCGCTCGTCGTTGTTGTTGCCATCCGGCGCGACGATCGCGACGCGCACCGCGGGCTCGAAGTGCTCGGCGATCAAGTAGCCCGCTTGCAGGTGAAAGCCGAGCGCGCCGAACGCGCGATCGCCGAAGCCCTGGCCGGCTTGCACGCTCGAGACGTAGACCGCGCCCGTAGTCGAGAAGCCGTGGGCCTTCACGATCGCGTCGAGCTGGCCGCGCACGATCGAGTCGTTGTTGCGATCCGCGTCGAAGCCGAAGTAGCCAGCGCCGCCGATGCCGAAGCGCAGCGGTCCGCCTTCGAGGTCGACCTCGCTGTAACCTTTGAGGCCGCCGTAGTTGTAACCGACGTGCGCGACAAGCGCCGGGTGCAGCTTAACCGGGATGTTCGTCGGCACGGCCGCGCTGCCTTCGCCGGTCGTTGGATCCACGGCGACGCTCTGGGTGCTCTTCTCGCCGGTGCCGTTGAAGAGACCGATCGCGTATTCGAATTCGGGCGACTTCTCGTAGTTGTTGTGGAGCGCGATGCCGATGTCGCGACCGCCGCCGAAGGCCTTGTCCGTGATCGTGCGGTCGACGAGCTGTTGCGATCCGTCCGACGTGATCTGCTGGCGTGAGAAGGGGCGGGTCCACTGACCGGCGCGCACGTGCAGCAGCTCGGGCACGAGGCGGTAGTCGGCGAAGTAGTCCTTCATCGAGACCGCGCCCGAGCCAAACTCGGTCTGGAACATGTACGTGAGGTCTTTGGTGAACGTGTGGCCATCGAGCTTGAGGCGCGCGCGGAAAACGCTGAACGAAGTTTGGTCGACGCCGTTTTCGATCGAGTCATAGACGTAGCGAACCTGCACGCGCGAGCCGATCACGACCCGGTGATTGCCGTCGCCGCTCTCGATGAAGAAGCCCTTCTCGTAGCCGACCTTCGCCGGTGGCTTTTCTTCCGTCTCGGCCGTGAGCTCGAGCGGCGCGGGCACCGGTGCGGTCTCCGGGATCACGGCAGGCGCCGTCGTCTCTCCAGTAGCGGGCGGCTCGCTAACACCGGGCGTGACGATCGAAGAAGCGTTCTCACCGACGGGAGCAGGCGCTGGCGTGCTCGCTGCAGGCGCGGGTGGGGCGACCGCGGGCTGAGCCGTTTGCGCGGCTGCGGTTCCAGCTGAGCCGATCGAAAGTGCCAGCGCGGCGGCTAGCGTGGTGGCCAATGCGGCGCAGTCAAAGCTCGTGCGTTTCATGAAAGAAGTCTCCTTGGCGTGTGTGACGCGGCGGCACCGTAGCCGCCGTTTTAGACTTTTGTGTGACGAAATAGTGTCGTTCGGAGGGCGCTTGCGAGCGCGGGAATGGGCAGGGCTCCCGCAAGTTGTCGCGGTCCTGTCACCTTCCAGTCACAGACGGCCGTCACGGTGTCGCGCAGTTTCAAAGCAAGCTCATCGAGGATTTCCATGCGCGCCAATACCCGTTTGACCCTTTGCCTGCTCGCCGCGCTGACTACGTCCACCGCGTGCTCGAACAACCCCGCTGCGCCTCCGCCTGCTGCGGATGAGACGTTGGAGAAGCCCGGCGCCGGGCCTGCTTCCCCAGCTGCGCAGCCCGTCGAGGCCAGCAACATCGCGATCGATGGATCGAGCACGGTGTTTCCGATCACCGAAGCCGTGGCCGAAGAGTTCGGCAAAGGCAGCAAAGCGCGCGTGACGATCGGTGTCTCCGGTACCGGCGGCGGATTCAAGAAGCTGTGCAAGGGCGAGATCGTGATCGGCGGCGCGTCGCGGCCGATTAAGCCCAGCGAGGTCGAGCTCTGCAAGAGCGGGAGCATCGATTACATCGAGCTGCCCGTTGCATATGACGGACTCGCGGTCGTGATTCATCCGAGCAACACGTGGGCCGCGACGATGACCGTCGCCGATCTCAAGAAGCTCTGGGAGCCCGAGGCGCAGGGCAAGGTCATGAAGTGGAATCAGATCCGCCCCGAGTGGCCGAACAAAGAGATCCATCTCTTCGGCGCGGGCGTGGATTCAGGCACGTACGACTACTTCACCGCGGCGATCACCGGCAAAGAGCACGCGAGCCGCGGCGATTTCACGTCGAGCGAAGACGACAACGTGCTCGTGCAAGGCATCGCGGGCGACCCGCTCGCGCTCGGCTTCTTCGGCTACGCGTACTACGGCTCCAACACCGACAAGCTGAAGATCGTCGCGATCGATGATGGCGACGACAAGAACGGCAAGGGCGCGATCGCC
>JAYUYY010000831.1:0-3516 GCA_043752225.1 Sandaracinaceae bacterium
CTTGCTCGCGGCCGCGCCTGAAGGCGCGCTGCTCGCGAGCGACGACGGCGCTGCGTTCTTTGCAGTCGAGCTCGGCGATGGCGTCGTGCGGCTCGCTTCCGACAACGGCGGTAGCGCGCTCGCGCTGCGCCGCCACAAGCAAGGCGCAGCGCTCGCGATCACGCACGACGCAGCCGGCACGTTCGAGAGCCTGATCGCTCCAGTCGATCTGATCGAGCGGGTTCAAGACGCGCAGCTCGCGGGCAGCACGCTGTTGTGTTGCCGCAGGTCGCCCGAGCCGCGAGTAATGTGGTGCGCCGACGATCCGATGGTCGATGAGGACGCGCTCGACGCGCGGCTCGACGAGGGCTCGATCGATCCGATCTGGCGCGGCCTACTCGCGGGCGCATCGGCGCCGATGCGCGTGTTGGAAGAGCGCCACGCAGCGGCCGCGTACGTGTGTTTGCAGCTGCGCGATCGCGTGGCGCTCGTCCGCTGCGTGTTGCCGCGGGCTTCGCATGGACCGGGCGCCGAAGTGAGCCCGCCTGAGGTCGTCGCAGAGCTGCCGCGCGAGCTCGGCGCTGCGCTTCAGATCGCAGGCGCGCACGTCGACGGGATCACCACGCTGCACATCGGTACGGAGCGCGCTTGGCTGCGCGTCACCGTGCTGCCCGGCGGTGGCGACGCGTGAACGAGCCGCAGGCTGGCGCGAGCGCGGCGCGTGCAGGCGTGCAGCTTGAAAGCAGCGCGCAGCTCGAGCTGCATCGCATGATCGAGCGCGGAGTGCGCAGCGAGGATCTCGCGCGCGTACGCGCATTGCTCGCGCTGCCGAGTGAGCTCGACGAAGCCAACACCGTGCGCGCGTTGCTGCAAGCGCTGTCGCAGGAGCGCGTCGCGAGCGTGCGCTGGCCAGTCGAGCAAGCGGCGCCTGCCGGCAGCCAGGATCCGAGCCGCGTCGTCGATGTGCGCGCGTCGTTTCTGGTGCGGCTCAAGGCGGGCTCCGAGGTCGGCAGCGTGGACATCGAGCGCCTGACGCACGTGCCGACGTTGATCGCCGTGCTGCGCGCGGGCAGCCTGATGCAGCGACGAGCAGCGGCAGCGCGCATGGGCGCGATGCTCGATGCCAAGAGCCTCTCCGCCGCGCAGCTCGATGAGCTGGTGCGCGTGCTGCCGAGCCTGCGCACGTTCGCGATCGCGTACGAGATCGGTCACCTGTGCGAGCGCTTGCCCGGCCAAGCTGGACGCGCCGCGCTCGCGGCCGAGAAGCACTGGCACGCGCTGCTCGCGCGCGTCGAGCAGGACGTCCGTACGTTCTGGGACGGCGACTCCGCGGATGAGCCGCTGCGCATGCTGGGCGCTGAAGATCGCGCGCACCTCTTGTCGCGCGTGCGCGACTTGCCCGACGAGCTGGTGCGCCATCTGGCCGCGGTCGTCACAGGCAACGACGGCGCGGTCGAGGAGCGCGAGCGGGCCGTGCTGCTCGAAGCGCTGCAGAGCGCGGGCGATCCGCGGCTCTTGCCGGCGCTGCGCGGGCTGATCGAGCGCATGGAGGGCGACCGCTTGGTGCCCGCCGCGCGTGCGCTCGCGCGCGTGGATGATCCGCGCGTGCATCCGATCTTGAGAGCCGCGTTCTTGCGCACGGCGATCGCGGAGCATCGCTTGGTGCTGGCGGGTGCGCTTGGGATCGCCGGCGACTCGCGCGGCGATGCGTATGCGCGCGAAGCGCTCGCGACGCGCGACGAGCGGCTCTTGCCTTATGCGCTCGAAGCGCTGGCTTATCTCGGCGGGAGCGAAGACGTGCAGGCGGTCAGCGAGCTGCTCGATCACGCCGACCCCGAGCGCGTGCGCGCCGCCGTGGAGACGCTCGGGCGGATCGGCAACGGGCGCGCGCTGTTGCCGCTCGATCGCTTGTGCGCGAAGCCGATCAGCTCCGCGTTGCGCGCGGATGCAGAAGAAGCGCAAGCCGCGATCCACGCCCGGCTCGAGCTGCTCGGCGAAGAGCCGCCGGCGCTCGACCGCGCCTCGCAGACTTTCGACACCGCGAAGATGGCGGCGATGGTTCGGCGCCGGCGCGACCCCGCGGTGGTTCGCGCGCGCGCGCGGCTCAACGTCGTAATCGGTCACGCGTGGCTCGCGGTCGGCGCGGAGACGCGCGCGATCGCGCGGCTCGAAGCTGCGGCGGTGATGCTTCCAGACTGGGCCGCACCGGTGGTGACGGTCGCCAAGCTGCACGCGCGGCGCGACGAATACGCGCAGGCGCTGACCAGCTTTCGGCGCGCGCTCGAGATCGATCGCGGCGCGGTGGAGGGCAGCGGCACGGCCGTCGAGCTGATGGCGCAGGCGTTCTTGCGCCGCGCCGAAGCGGTGCAGGCCGAAGGGCGTTCGGATGTCGCGCGCGGTTTGCTCGAAGAGGCGCTGGTCGCCGATCTCCGCAAGGCGCCGAGCGGCTTGCGCTTTGCGCTCACGGAGCGGCTCGCAGCGCTTAGGATCGCGCAACTCTCATGACCGCGTTTCGCCGCGCCGCTCGAGCTTTCGCCGACACGCTTGGGACGGCGCCTCTCGCACCGGCGTCCGCAAGCGCGTCGCACGCCGCCCAAGTTACGGCGGTCACGTGCGTGGTCGAGCACGCGGGGCATAGCGAGGTCGTCACGTTGCGCTTGCGCGATGGCGCGCTTTCGCTGGTATGCACCTGCGGCAAGACCGCATGCGATCACGCGCATGCGGCGCTGGCCTTGCTCGATGCAGGTGAGCCGCAGGAAGTCGAGGTCCTAGAGCTCGGCGAACAGCGCAGCAGCGAGTGGGTGGATCTGCCGATGCGCGTCAGCGAGCTGCCGGCGCCGCTGCTCAAAGCCGGGCTCGACGTGCGCGAAGAGCTCGCGACCGCGCTGACCGACGTGCGCACGGCAGTCGCGCGCTCTGGGCTCTCGGAGGGTGTCTCGGCCGGCGTGCTCGAAGCGCTGGAGCGAGTCGGCCGATATACGTCCACCCCGAACACGGTCGGCTTGCGCGGGTTCGTCGGCGCGCTGCGCTCGGGGCTCGAAGCTCGCGACAAAGACACCACCGTGCGCGCGCTGGCCGCGGCCAACACGATGATCGAAGCGCTGCGCGCGACGACACCCACCGAAGCCAGCGAGCTGCGGATCGCGACGTGGTTGGGTCCGTCGAGCGGCACCGTGCTCTCGAGCGCGCCATTGAGCCCGGTTTCGCACGCGCTCAACAACGCGCGGGTGTCGGAGCGCACGTACCTCGAGCTCTCGCGCGAGCAGCGGCCGGGCCTTACGCGCGCGGACATCGAGCGCCGCTATTTGATCGATCTCGCAGACGGCGCGCTCTATCGCGAGGACCGCTCGCCGAACGAGCCGAACGTGTCGGTCGGCCCGTGTCCGCGCAGCATCAACGTAGGCTTCGCGCACCTCGAGCCGGGTCTTCCGCCGCGGCGCATCCGGCTGCTGCAATACACGACCACGCCGATGGTCGAGCTAAGCGTGTTCGAAAAGGTCGCGAGCTTCGCGTTGCCGAGCTTCGAGCCGTTGCTCC
>JAYUYY010000832.1:0-8848 GCA_043752225.1 Sandaracinaceae bacterium
TCTTGCGCGAGCTCGCTCAAGCTCTTGTGGCTCGGTGGATGGCTGGCGCAACGCGCCGCGTACCCGGTTCCTTGACACGCGATCGCGTTCGCCTGATCGCCACACAGCGCGTGGTTCGCTTCGCACCACGCCTGCTCCAGCAGCGGAGGCGCGAACGGGCAGTTGTAGACGTTGAGCACGCTGCGGACCTGGTCGTCGCTCGGCAGCACGTCCGGAAGCTCACCGATCGACTCGGTAATGCAGCCTTCGCTGCTGAACATCTCGCCATCGGTCAGCCGCAGCGCATCGATCCTAAAACAGTACTCGTCCGCCTGCTCGATCGGTGCGAGCGCCCAACCAAAGGCGGTATCGCTTTTGGGCAGCCAATTCGGGCTCGGAGCCATCTCCGGTGGATCGGTGAGCGTCCCCTTATATAAGAACTGACGCGACGATAGATTTAGCGAGGACTCAGCAAGGGACAAGAAGATCATCGGCGCTTGCGCGCTGCGCAGCGCGAGGCATTCACCCACCTCGATGTGCTCCGCGTTTTCGCAGCACAATTCCAAAAGCGGAATCAGCTGCGTAGTCCGCGTTCCGATCGCGTTCATCGGCGGCGCGTCCGGGTCTAGGAAACCGTCCAACACGCTGAACGTGAAGCTCTGGAACTGATCGACGCCTTGCAGCTGATACTGACCGGGCTCGGTCAGTGCTTCCGATGGCCGAAAGATCGCGAAGGTCGCGATTGCGTTGGCTTCGAGCGCGAGCAGCTCGACGGTGCCCGCCACCATTGCGCCCTGGGGATCGAAAACCGTAGGTGTGAGCGGCGGCGCAATCCCAAGGTCGTTCTGGAAGCGGAACAGCAGCACGCCGTCTAGAACCAGCGGCGTGTCCGTGTTGGCGAGCGTCCACCCCGAAGGCGGCACGATCAGAGCCCAGGCGGGCGTGCCGAGCAGGAGCGCGCCGATAGCAACAATCCAAAGTCTGGTTGCGCGCATTGCGACCTCTCAGCTTCTTGATTCGAGTCTAGCGAGCGACGAGCGTGATCGCTTTCTCAGGGCAAGCGACCACGCACAGACCGCAGGCCTTGCACTGATCCTCGCGCGGCGTGAGCGCGGTCTTCTTGCCGTGCGCCCAGACCTTGAAGCGCGCGAGCGCGGGCAACGCGCGGTACTCGGCCTCGTCGATCTTGCCGACCTCGAACACGTCATAAGGACAGACATCCACGCAATCGCTCTTGCCCTCGCAGCGACCGCGATCGACCACTGGATGAAACGCGCGCAGCTCGGCTTTGCACTCCGCGCCCGGCCGACCCGGATGGCTCGCGGCGCGCTTGGCTTTCTCGGGATTCTTAGACTTCGTCATGACTGCTTTTTGCCCGCCGAGATGAACGGCGCGACCGCGTGCGCATTAGCATCGCAAGCGCGAGCCACGCGAGCGGCGTAGTCGTGGAGGCGACATGCGAGTCGGGTGCTGCGCTGCAGCTGCTCGAGCGACCGCCCGACGTGGGCTCGTCCGCTGCGTCGACATCGCGCGCACCGGCGTCTCCCAGATCCACGGCCGCGCCCGCATCGGCGTCAAGCACTGCAGCCGCCTCTTGCGCGAGCTCGCTCAAGGTCTTGCCGCTCGGTGGATGGGCACTGCAACGAAGCGCGTACTCGGATGATTGACACACATGCGCGTTGACCGGTTCCGCACACGCAGCGTGGTTGGCTTCGCACCACGCTGGCTCGAGCGGCGCGGGCGGCGTCGGGCAGTTGTAGAGGTTGAGCACGTCGAAGATCTCTTGGTGGCTGGGAAGCTGGTCCGGCATGTCGCCGAAGATCGTCTCCGCGACGCAACTTTCCACGCTGAACACCTCGCCATCGGTGAGCCGATGCGCATCGAGCCTGAAGCAGTAGTTGTCGGCCTCCGCGGTCGGCGCCAGAAACCAACCGACGAGCGCTTCGCCTCGCGGAACCCAACGACTGTTCGGTGCCAGCTCGGGTGGATCGGTGAGCATCGCCTTATATAAGAATTGACGCGCAATAGATATATGTTGAGGAGGCTCAACCAGGAACACTAGGATCATCGGGGCTTGCGCGCTGCGCAGCGCGAGGCACGCGCCCACCTCGATGCCTTCGGCGGTCGTGCAGCACGCCTGCAAGGTCGGCATCCGCTGAGACGTCCTCATGCCGATCGCTTCCATCGGCGGCGCATCCGGACCGATCGCACCGGGTGCTACGCTGAACATCGATAACCCAAATGGGTCGGTTCCTTGGATCTCGTAGTCGCCGACTTCGGTGAGCACACTGGAAGGCCGAAAGATCCCATAGCTCGCCGACGAATCGATCGTGAGCAGCTCGACGGTACCGTCGATCGATGAGCTGTGCGGATCGAACACCGTGGGCGTGAGCTGAGGCGCGACTCCAGGGCCGCTCTCGAAACGAAAGAGCAGCACGCCGTCTTGGACCAGCGGTTGATCCGCATTGACCAGTGTCCATTGAGAAGGCAACGCCGGAACCGCGCTCGCATGCGCGCTGATCAGAAGGATCGCGCTGATCGGAGCGATCGCGCTGATCGTTGAAATGAAGCTCGTACCGCGCATCACGACCTCGCAGCTCGATTTGCCACCCACGGCGCCCAAGACTGAATACGCCGAACGATGCAAGCACGCCAACGGTTGGTCGGGCGACAAATTGCAAAGCGTTTGGAGCCATGCGACACGGCTGCTGCTTGCGGGGCGTGGGGAATTCAACCTTTGGAGAACGATATGAAGATCTTGAGCTGGCTCACGGTGGTCACTGTGCTTGCGAGCACGATGGCGATCGGTTGCGGCGACGATGCAGAGGACGTGAATCGTTGTCGCCCGACATGCCCGGATGGTGACGCGGGTGATGGCGACGGCGATGGCGACGGTGACGGCGATCTCGACGCGGGCGATGGCGACGGTGGCGATCATCGCGACTCCGGTCTGCCGGTCGGCGCGCAAGAAGGCCTACTGATCACGCTCGCCGATGGCCGCCTCGAAGGCATCGAAGATGGCGATGCGCGCGCGTTCCTCGGCATCCCGTACGCGAAGCCTCCGGTTGGAGAGCTGCGCTGGAAGGCGCCCGAAGACGTCGAGCCTTGGGGCGGAAACTATCCCGCGACGACTCAACCGTCGGCGTGCGCGCAGCTCACCTCGATCCAAAACTCGGCGGGCAGCGAGGACGAAGACTGCTTGTACCTCAACGTGTGGGCGCCCGCAGAAGCGCCGAGCGAGCCGCTGCCGGTGATGTTCTGGATCCACGGTGGCGGCAACACCGTCGGCTCGATCGCCGATGAAGTGCCGCTGCTCACGACCGGCGATCTCTTCTACAACGGCCGCACGTTCGCTGAGCGCTACGGCGTCGTGGTCGTCACTGCGAACTATCGCCTCGGCGCGCTCGGCTTCTTCCCGCACCCGGATCTCGCGGACGAAGACTCGCCGCTCGGCAACCAAGGCTTGCTCGATCAGCGCAAGGCGCTCGAGTGGGTCCGCGACAACATCACCGCGTTCGGCGGCGATCCCGACAACGTCACGCTCTTCGGCGAGTCGGCGGGCTCGTTCAACACGTGCTTCCACGTCGCATCGCCAGGCAGCCGCGGGCTGTTCCATCGCGCGATCAGCCAGAGCGGCGGTTGCACGACAAACATCGACACGGCTGCAGAAGCCGCCGATCAAATGGCCGCGCTGACCGAAGCGATGGGCTGCGGCGATGCGGAGGACAAGCTCGCGTGCTTGCGCGACGTCGACGCCGCGGACTTGATCGCGGAGGCGCCCATCCTCAATGCCCCGGCTGAAGAGCTGCCCGGCGGCGCTCAATATCAAGGTGGCACGCCGGCTTGGCGCTTCCGCCCGGTCGTCGACGGCGACGTGCTGCCCGATTCACCGCGCGAGCTGTTCGCAGCCGGCGACGTCGCGCAGGTGCCGTACATCCTCGGCAGCAACACCGACGAAGGCACGCTCTTCCACCTCGGCGCGATGCCGGTCGCGGACGAGGAGCAGTACCTGGAAGCGCTCGAGCGCCGCTTCGGCAATGCCGCTGCCGACATCGCCGCGCTGTATCCGCCGAGTGACTTCGCGTCCGCCGACGCCGCGCTTCAGCGCGTCTCCGGTGACTCGGGGCTCGTGTGCGGAACCTACGATACCGCGGTGCGCGCGGCCGAAGCCGGCCTCGACGTCCATATGTATAATTTCGATCTACCGCTGACCGTGGCCGGCTATGAGTTTCTCGGCGCGGTACACGGTGCGGAGATCGCATACGTGTTCCAATCGGCCCAGTCGGAGGATCCGGCCGCGATGGTGGTGGCCGAGCTGATGAGCGCGTACTGGGCGGAGTTCGCCACGACCGGCGATCCGAACCACGACGGCGCGCTCGAGTGGCCGGCGTTCGATGCCGACAACAACACGCGCATGAACTTTGCGGCTGAAAGCTCGGTGATCGAGGACTTCCGCGCCGACGAGTGCGCGTTCTGGCGCGCGGCGTACGACGCGACCGACCCGCTCTGAATCGCCAGCTGCTCCGTTCGTGAGCCGCAGTGCGACGAGGGCCCCTCTACCTCGCGCATGAAGATCGGGTTTTGGTCTGATCTGTGAACGGTAAGCCTTGGGTCCGCGCCGGTTGGGCGGCGCGGATCGCGCTCTGGGTCGTCAGCACCGCGAAGATTGCGCTTTGTTTCGCCGGCGACACTGGCGCATGCGGGATCCGTGCGCAGCTCACGACGTATTGCAGCGTGGATGAGCTCTGGAGCGCAGCATGCCGACGTCGAGGCTTGCCAGCAGTAATCGCAGCCAGGACAACTTCGTACGCGTACGCGGCGCGCGCGAGCACAATCTCAAGAGCATCGACGTAGACATCCCGCGCGATGCGCTGGTGGTGTTCACCGGCGTGTCGGGCTCGGGCAAATCCTCGCTCGCGTTCGGCACGCTCTTCGCCGAGGCGCAGCGCCGGTATCTCGAGTCCGTCTCGCCGTACGCGCGGCGGCTCTTCGATCAGATGCCGGCGCCGGAGGTCGACGCGATCGACGGCTTGCCTCCCGCCGTCGCGCTTCAGCAACAACGCGGCACGCCGACCACGCGCTCCTCGGTCGGCAGCGTCACCACGCTCTCCAACCTCTTGCGCATGCTGTACTCGCGCGCCGGCGATTACCCGCGCAAGCAACCGCTGCTCTACGCCGAGTCGTTCTCGCCGAACACGCCCGAAGGCGCATGCCCGAGCTGCCAAGGCCTCGGCCGCGTGTACGAAGTGACGGAGCGCTCGATGGTGCCCGATCCGTCGCTGACGATTCGGCAGCGCGCGATCGCGGCATGGCCGCAAGCGTGGGGCGGACAGAACCTACGCGATATCTTGATCACGCTCGGCTACGACGTGGACACGCCGTGGCGCGAGCTGCCGAAGAAAAATCGCGACTTCATCCTCTTCACCGACGAGCAGCCGACCGTGCCGGTCTACGCGGGCTACAGCCACGCCGAGACCAAGCGCGCGATCAAACGTAAGGAGGCGCCCAGCTACATGGGCACGTTCTCGAGCGCGCGGCGCCACGTGCTGCACACCTTCGCGAACACGCAGAGCGCGATGATGAAGAAGCGCGTCGCGCAGTACATGCTCGGCAGCGAGTGCGCGACGTGCGAGGGCAAGCGCCTGCGGCGCGAGTCGCTCTCGGTGACCTTCGCAGGCTTCGACATCGCTGACATCTCACGGCTTCCGCTCAAGCGCTTGCTCGCGCTGTTCGAGCCGTACGCGAGCGGAACCCGCAAGCACGCACAAGCAATCGATCACCCGGAGAAGGTGATCGTCGCGCAGCGCATCGCCGAGGACGTCACCGCGCGGCTCGAGGTGCTGCTCGCGCTCGGCCTCGGCTATCTCGCGCTCGAGCGCAGCACCCCGACGCTCTCGCCCGGCGAGCTGCAGCGCCTGCGCCTTGCGACTCAAGTGCGCTCGAACCTGTTCGGCGTGGTCTACGTGCTCGACGAGCCCTCCGCAGGTCTGCATCCCGCCGACACGGAAGCGTTGCTCTCTGCGCTCGATCGCTTGAAGGCTTCGGGCAACTCGCTGTTCGTGGTCGAGCACGATCTCGACGTGATCCGCCACGCAGATTGGATCGTCGACGTCGGGCCCGCGGCCGGTGAGCACGGCGGGCGCGTGCTCTACAGCGGCCCGCCGGCAGGGCTCGCGCGCGTCGAAGCCTCGCAGACCCGCGTGCATCTCTTCGCGCAAGAGGATTGGCAGCCGCGCGCGCCACGCACCGCACGCGGCTTTCTCAGGCTCGAAGGCGTGACGCGCAACAACCTCAGTGACTTCGACATCGCGTTCCCGCTCGGTGTGCTTACGAGCGTGACCGGCGTCTCGGGATCCGGAAAGTCGAGCCTGGTCAGCCAAGCGCTCGTCGAGCTGGTCGCAGCGCAGCTCGGCCATTCGCTGCAAGCCGACGAAGAGGAGCTCGATCCGCTCCATCAAGCTGCGGTGACTCCGACCGGTGGCCGCATCACCTCTGGTATGCAGCACATCAAGCGCTTGGTGCGCGTCGATCAAAAACCGATCGGCCGCACGCCGCGCTCGAACCTCGCGACTTATACCGGCCTGTTCGATCACGTGCGCCGCTTGTTCGCGGCGACCAAGGCGGCGCGCGCGCGCAAGTACGATGCGGGACGCTTCTCGTTCAACGTCGCGAAAGGCCGCTGCGAAACCTGCGAAGGCGAAGGCTTCGTGTTCGTCGAGATGCTGTTCTTGCCCAGCGTCTACGCGCCCTGCCCTGCGTGTCACGGCGCGCGCTACAACGACAAGACGCTCGAGGTCGCGTACCGCGGCAAGAACATCGCCGAGGTGCTCGGCATGACGGTCGACGCCGCGGCTGAGCATTTCGCAGGCGAGCCTTCCGTATCCCGCGCGCTCGAGGTCGTACGCCAAGTCGGGCTCGGATACTTGCGGCTCGGGCAACCCGCGACCGAGCTCTCGGGCGGCGAAGCGCAACGCGTCAAGCTCGCAACCGAGCTGCAGCGCACGCAACACGGCGACACGCTGTACGTGCTCGACGAGCCGACCACCGGCTTGCATCCCTCGGATGTCGCGAAGCTGATGCGCCAGCTCGATGGGCTTATCGAGTCGGGCAACACCGTGATCGTGGTCGAGCACGAGATGCGCGTGATCGCCGCCAGCGATTGGGTGATCGACATCGGTCCCGGCGCGGGCGAGGAAGGCGGCCAGCTCGTCGCGGCCGGCACGCCCGCGCAGATCGCGAGCAAGAGAAACAGCCGGACAGCGCCCTATTTGCAGCGCTTTCTGAGCGCCCATTCCGCGATAAAGCACCCATGATCCGCGCTGCGATCTTGCGCTCGCGACCGCGGGGCGAATGTGCAGAGCACGTGGGTTTTCCGATCACGGCGTCGTACGAGACGCGTTCTAAGGAAGCAATCCGTGAGTCTCGTGCTGCGCGTCATGACCTATAACGTGCACGGCTGCGTAGGGACCGACCGCCGACTCGATGTCGCGCGTATCGCCCGCGTGATCGAGGCATGCGAAGCCGATGTCGTCGCGCTGCAAGAGCTCGACGTGCAGCGCCCGCGCAGCGGCGGCTTCGATCAACCGCGCTTGCTCGCGACCAAGCTGAACATGACCCTCGAGTTCGGCTCGTCGCGTTTCTGCGACGGCGGACACTACGGCAACGCGGTGCTGAGCCGCCACCCGCTCGAGAAGGTACGCACCAGCAATCTCCCGCAGCTTCAGCAGCACTGGGAGCCGCGTTCGCTGCAATGGGTGAAAGTGCACGCCCCGACCGGCTCGCTCAACGTGCTGAACACGCACCTCGGACTCGATCGACACGAGCGCCTGATGCAGGCCGCGATGATCCTGGGCCGCGACTTCATCGACGATGCATGCAAGACCGGCGCGACCGTCTTGTGCGGCGACTTCAACGCGCTGCCGCGCTCGGCCGTGTATCGCCGCTTGACCTCGACACTGCGCGACGCGCAGCTGATCGGACCCAAACGGCGGACCGCGGCGGCGACCTTTCCCTCGCTCTTTCCGTTCATGCGCATCGATCACTTGCTCGTAAGCGCACAGCTCGAAGTGCGCAGCTGTCGCGTGCTGCGCTCGTGGCGAGCGAGGGTCGCGTCCGACCACCTTCCAATCATCGCCGACCTCGAGCTCGGCGCAGCGACGTGACCGTGCGATGACACGAATCCTCGAGCCCGGACGTAACTGCGAGCGCATCTCGAAAGTCGCCACGTCCGGCGTGCTGTTCGATGCGCGCGACTATTATGTGGCCGTCTACGACGCGATCGCGAGCGCCGAAAGCTACGTGCTGATCACGGGCTGGCAGTTCGACACCGGCGTCGCGCTCCTGCGCGGGGCGGATGTCGAGCGCGCCGAGCGCGCCGAGTTGCCGGTGCATTTCCTCGAGCTGCTCGAGCGCGTCGTGAAGCTGCGGCCGAACCTCGAGATCTTCATCCTGGCGTGGGACTTCAGCTTTGTCTTCGCGTTCGAGCGCGAGTGGATGCAGCGCGCGAAGTTCAGCTGGATGACGAGCGCACAGATCCACTTCGTGTTCGACGCCCAGCACCCGACCATGGCGAGCCATCACCAGAAGCTGGTCGTGGTCGACGGCGCGATCGCGTTCGCAGGCGGCATCGATCTCTGTGAATCGCGCTGGGACGACCGCGTGCACGCGCCCAACGATGACAAGCGCGTCAATCGCGACGCGACGCCGCAGAAGCCGTACCACGACCTGATGGCGTATTGCACAGGCCCGGTCGTGCGCGATCTCGAGAAGCTATTCTGCCTGCGCTGGCAGCGCGCCACGGACGATAAGCTCGTGCTGCCGGAGCACACAGGCTGTCCTCCGGAGGCGCTCGAGAACGCGCAGCCGATCG
>JAYUYY010000833.1:0-3513 GCA_043752225.1 Sandaracinaceae bacterium
CGCCTTCGAGCGATCCTCCCAGCACGCGCGCACAGCGACGCGCCAAGGCCAAGCTCGCGCGCAAGCACGGCGGGCAGTCTGGGCACACGGGGTCCAAGCGCGTGCTGTTGGCGGCCGAGCAAGTCGACGTGGTCGTCGACCACTTCCCGCCCGAATGCGAAAACTGCTGGGCGCAGCTGCCCAAGACGCCGGACACATCACCGCAGCGCTATCAGACGACGGAGCTACCGCCGGTCCAGCCGCACGTCAAAGAGGACCGTCTGCACGCGGTGGTGTGCCCGTGCTGCAAGCACAAGACGCGCGCATCCCACGACGTGATCCCCGTCTCGCCGTTCGGTCCGCGGCTTTCGAGCGTGGTGGCGTTGCTCACCGGCGTCTACCACCTCAGCCGCCGTTCGACCGTGAGCCTGCTGCAAGACATCGTCGGAGTGCAGATCTCTCTGGGCGCTGTCAGCGCCGTCGAGGCGCGCGTCAGCGACGCGGTCAAGCACGCGGTCGACGAAGCGTGCACGCAGGTTGAAGAGGCCGAGGTCAAGCACACCGACGGCACCAGCTGGTTTTCGGCGGGTCTGCTCTGCTCGCTGTGGACGGTCGCGACGACGGCTGCGACGGTGTTCAAGATCGTCGCCGACGGCAAGAGAGAAACGCTGCAGAAGCTGCTCGGAAGCAGCGCGGAATCTTGGTGAGCGACCGCGCGACGGCGCTGCACTTCTGGGCGATGCACAAGCGGCAGATCTGCTGGGCCCACCTGTTACGCAAGTTCGTCTCGTTTTCCGAGCGCGCAGGGCCGGCCACCGCCATTGGCGACGAGCTGCGCGCGCTCGTGGCGCCGCTGCGCACGCAGTTCGAGGCGGCGCTCGCTCGTGCTGCCGCAACCGACATCAAAGGCGTCACCGGTTCGTGCGCGGACATCCTCGAGCACGAGCAAGCGCTGTGGACGTTCATCGATCACGACCATGTGGAGCCGACGAACAATCACGCTGAGCGTGAACTGCGCAGGTTTGTGCTTTGGCGCAAGCGCAGCTTCGGCACCCAGAGCGAGCGCGGAAACCGCTTTGCCGAGCGCCTGATGACTGTGGCGCACACCGCGCGCAAGCAGCACAAGAACGTGCTGATCTTCTTGACCGCGTGCTGCACTGCAGCTCGCAGCGGCGAGCGCGCGCCATCGCTGTTTGCCGCCTGAGCTCTGCGCTACGAGGACTTCCCCGCAGCCATCGGGAAATAGCGCGTCCGATGCCGCTGCCCGGCGCTGCGCACGCGGCCTTTGCGCTTGAGGTGAAACATCGGCCGATTCAGAGCCTGCGGCGGCTGTCCCACGTGCGCTGCGATCGTCGTCATCGTCTCGCCCGGATTGGCTCGCACCGCTTGGTACAAGCGCTCCTGCAGCTCGGACATCTCGCCAGCACCACGCCGATGGCGCTGCGTGTTCGCGCGCGTCGACGGTGCCCGGCTCGGCGCCGACGCCGATGCGAACGCGCGCTGCACTGCAGCCGTCACGGCTCGCTGCTGCGCTGCGAGGTGATCGCGCACGAGCTTCTCGATCTGGTCCTGCAGTCCCTCGTCAGTTTTCGTCGTCATGCAGCATCGGTCGCATGCCGCGATCACGCGCTCAACCCCACCCCTGAACGGCTACCAATTTTCGTTCTGCGAAGTGGTTGCGTCGGCTCTGGGCTAGGATGCCGGGGCGCGGCATCTCCGCACCGGCAAAGTGCGTGCGTCGCGCACTCCGCTCACCGCTCCTCATCATGAGCTCGCGGCTCGGCCTGTTTGCTGCACCACGGAGCGGCGCGCCGCTGTTGGCGTCAAGTCCGCGACACAGTAGCCAATCGGAGCCTAGACGATTTGGTCATTGTTTGACCGATGACGTGCCATTTGCCGCCAATGGCGGCCCAACGCTCGGATGTACGCACCGACGTCTTGCCGCTGCCTCTAGGGACGTGCGAGGGTGCGGCGAAGTAGAGGGTCGAAGTGAAGCTGTCCGAGATCCTGTCGCGACCGAGCCTGCGGGCGCGTACCTCCAAGTGCATGCGCAAGCACAAGGCTGCGCTCATTCAACAACTTTTGGTCGGCCCAGACGGCAAGACGCCCTACGAGTCTCGCTTCAACGAGACAGAGGACCTACAGCGTGTACGTCTCGACGAGACGCTCTCTCTGTTGATCTCCCACCTCGAAGGCGACCCAATCGCGGGAACGCTGTTCGTCGGCCACTGCATGTTCGAGCTTTACGTGCCGGAGCGCACGCGCGAAGAGAACACAGCCACGATCCAGGCGCACATCGAGTCCAATCGCGCTTGCCTGTTGGCCGTGCTCGCAAGACACCTCGATCACGCAGGGCTCGCGGAGTTCAACGGCGCCTACACGGCTCTCACGGCCGGCATGCTCATGCAAGCCAAGCAGCACGTGCGCACGCTGTTCTTCGGCGACTGCTTCCAGCTCGAGATCATGTCGTACTTGACGCATCCGCTGCTGGACGCGGGTATCTCGATCGACCCTTTTCCGATCAACGTGCGCGATCCCGACCAACTCAAGCGCAAGCTCGACGGCCTGGCGACGCAGGAATACGACGTGATCTTTGTGAGCCCGTTCAGCCACTCACGCTTGCCTGAGATCGAGGCTCTCCTCGATCCCAAGCGCGGTCTGATGCCAAGAACAGAGCTGGACGCATTGGTCGAGGCAATTGTAAGCCAGACGCGGGCGATCCTCGACTACCTGAGCGCGCGCTTCGAGTGCCCGATCTACGTCCACAACGCGGCGCTATTGCCACGCAGCGGCAACGCGCCCAAGGCGGTTGCGCTCGAGCTGGCCACGCTGCTGCCGCGCACGATCGCGCGCGAGCGCCTCAACCAGTGGCTCAGCGATTACGTCGCGCAGCGCAACGCCGCCACATTCCGGCACTTGTACGTGATCGATGAAGACGCCGTGGCGCGGAAACACGGCCGCATCCAGATGGGGCGCTACCTTCACAACTCCCAGTTCATGCACAACACGGCGTTCAGCGAGAAGCTCGCACACGAGTACGAGACACGCATGATGACGATCGCGCACCTGGTCGGCAGGAAACTGGTGGTCTGCGATCTCGACAATACGCTCTGGGATGGCGTGATCGGCGAAGGCGCTGTGTCGCACCACGAGGATCGTCAGACAGCGCTCAAGCAGCTGCGCTCGGATTGCGGCGTGGTGCTGTCGATCGCGTCCAAGAATGATCCGAGCAACGTACACTTTCGAGAGGGCAAGCTAGAGCACGCCGACTTCGTCGCGCCGCAGATCAGCTGGGGCCCGAAGACCGCTGCCATCGGCAACATACGACGCGACCTCAACCTACAGGTCAAGCACATGGTCTTCCTCGATGACCGGCCCGACGAACGCGCGATGGTCATGGAGGAGCACCCCGAAATCCTGGCGCTCGACCCCAACGACCCAAAAGTATGGATGCGCATCGGACACTGGATCGAGCTCACCCAAGGCAGCTCTGATCTCGATCGCACCAAGCTCTATCATGAGCTCGCCCAGCGC
>JAYUYY010000834.1:0-3513 GCA_043752225.1 Sandaracinaceae bacterium
GGCGGACGCGATCTTTGCTGCGCGTGAAAAGGTCGACATCGAGCGTCGCCGCTATCGCGAGCTGTTCGATTTGGCACCGGAGGCGTACTTCATCACCGACCTGCATGGGGTCGTGATCGAAGCGAACCGTAAAGCGAGCGCGCTGCTCAATCTCGAGCCAGCATTCGTGCCATCCAAGCCGCTCGTGTCGTTCATCGCGCTGGCGGACCGCTGCAAGTTTCGCGGATTGCTCGATGGCTTGACCGAGGCGCCGCTCGAGGTCGACCTGCGTTGCCAACCGCGTAAAGGACAGCCGGCGTGGGTTTCGATCACTGTGCAGCGTGCGACCGGTGCCGATGGTAGGCCTTCGGAGCTCCGCTGGCTGATGCGCAGCATCGTCCGGAAGAAAGAGGAGGAGCAGCGCCGGTCCGACGACGCGCAAGCCACCGAGCAGCAGCTCAACGACCGGGTACACGAGCTCGAAGGCGTCAAACGTCTGCTCGAGCATTTCTTGGTGCGCGAGCAGGAAGCGCGCAAAGAAGCCGAGGCGGCGATCCAGCACAAGGATCGGGTTTTGACCGAAGTGGCGCACGAGCTGCGCAACCCGCTCGGATCGATCGCGGGCTGGCTGCGCATCTTGACCGAGGATCGCGCCGAGCAGGGCGTGCGGCGCCGCGCGCTGATGAGCATGACGCGCGGCGTGCGCGCGCTCGCGCGTCTGCTCGAAGAGCTGATCGAGCACGCTCGATTCGAGCAATACAAAGTCGCGCTCGATGTGAGCACGCTCAATCTGGTGCGCGTGGGGGTCGACGTGATCGAAGATCTGCGGCCGCTCGCCGCGCTCAAGAACATCCACATCGGGTTCTCGGCGCATCCGCATGAGATCCAGATCCACGGTGACCCGTGGCGCTTGCAGCAGGTGTTTCGCAACCTGATCAGCAACGCGATCAAGTTCACGCCCGAGGACGGAGCGATCAAGGTGACCGTCGGCGTCGTAGGGCACGAAACCGAGATCGCCATCGCCGACACCGGTCGCGGGCTCACCGCGGAAGCTCTGACCACGATCTTCCAACCGTTCGCGCAGGTGGCCACGCCGGGCTCTCGCGTGCGCGGGCTTGGATTGGGGCTAAGCATTTCGCAGCGGCTGGTCGAGCTGCACGGCGGAACCGTGCGCGCAGAGAGCGACGGCCTCGACCACGGCTCTACGTTCCGCGTGCGCTTGCCGCTGCTCGCAGCGCCTGACTGAACGCGCTGCTATTTTTTACGCGCACGCGGTACGACTCGCGGTAGCACCGGGCGTCGCTTTCCGAAGCCTTGCCAGGGATCGGAGCGTTGCGAGGCCACGCGCTCGGGCATGGACATCAGTGAGAAGTCGGCGGGGCGGAGCGAAGGGGTGAGCTCGTCCCAGCGGATCGGCGCGGCGACCGTCGCGCCGGGTCGCGCGCGCGTCGAGTATGCGCAAACCGCAGTCGCGCCGCGGCCGTTGCGGAAGTAGTCGATCAGCAGCTTGCCCTTGCGCTTGGCCTTCGAGATGTTGGCCAAGTACCTATCGGGCTCGTCGCGCACCATCGCGTCGGCGACGGAGCGGCAGAATTCCTTGGCTTCATCCCACGGCGCTTTGGGTTTGATCGGGACGACCAAGTGCAGGCCCTTGCCGCCGGTGGTCTTCAGGAAGACCTCGAGGTCGAGCGCTTGCAGCCGCTCGCGCAAGGTGTGGGCGGCTTCGATCACGGAGCTCCAGGGCAAGCCTTCGTCCGGGTCGAGATCGAACGTCAGCTGATCGGGATGCTCGATGTCGTCGGCGCGGCAGCCCCAGGTGTGGATCTCGAGCGCGCCGACTTGCACCAGCGCGATCAAGCCCTGCACGTCGTTCACCATCATGTGCTCGAGCGCTTTGCCGCTCTTGTCCACGATCGGTACGCGCTGCACGTCCTTCGAGACGCCTTGGCTCGGATGCTTTTGGTAGAAGCACTCGGCGCCTTCGCCCTGCGGGCAGCGCACCAGCATCAGCGGGCGGTTGGCGAGGTGCACGAGCATCGGCTCTGCGATTTGCGCGTAGTAGAGCGCGAGCTCGGCCTTGGTGATGCCTGGATCGGGGTAGAGCACGCGCTCGGGATGCGTGAGCCGCACGTTGCGCAGCGCGGGCAGCGGCTGCTTGCTCACGCTCTTCTTGAGCGCACGCGCTCGAGCCTTGATCGCAATGGTCGGCTCGGGTGTCGGTGCTGGCACGAGCGTGTCCTCCTCGATCTCGTCCGCGGGTTTGTCGTCGCGCAGACCTTGAAACGACGCGTGACGCACGAGGCCTTCGTCGGTGCGCTCTGCGAACGCGATCTCGGCCACGAGCTTTGGCTCAAGCCAGTGCACGCCGCGCGCGTCGGCGCCGCGCGGCGGGTTCGAAAATGGCGGCTGCTTGCGGACGAGCGGCTCGAGCTTGCGCGTGAGCTCGCGCAGCGACTGCTCGCTGAAGCCCGTCCCCACCCGTCCCGCGTACTTCAGCTGATTGGCCTCGTGCACGCCGAGCAACAGCGCGCCGAAGTGCGAGCGCGCGCCTTCGGGATCGGTGTAGCCGCCGATTACGAATTCTTGGCGCTTGATGCACTTCACCTTCAGCCACGAGCGGCCGCGACCGGAGGTGTAGGGCGCGTCCGCGCGCTTGCTGATGATGCCTTCGAGGCCGAGCTTGCAGGCGTTTTCGAAGAACGCGGGGCCTTCGTTCTGCAGGTGCGTGCTGAGCCGAACGCGGCCGGCGCGCAGGTCGGCGTGACCGAGCGTGTGCCCGAGCAGCGCCTTGCGATCGCGCAGCGGTACGCGGCGCAGATCGAGCTCGCCGAGGTGCACCAAGTCGAACGCGTAGTAGAGGCTCTCGCTGTCGCGGCGCTCGGAGAACGAGTTTTGCAGGCGTTGGAAGCTGCTGATTCCATCTTTGAGCACGACGACCTCGCCGTCGAGCAGCGCGCCCTCGAGCGACAAGCGGGCGAGCGCGGCGGCGATCGAAGGCACGCGGCTCGTCCAGTCGTGACCGCGGCGGCTGTACATACGCACGGAGTCACCGTCGCAGCGCGCGAGCATTCGATAACCGTCGAGCTTGATCTCGTGCAGCCAGTCGTCGCCGTCTGGCGCTTTGTCGGTGAGGGTCGCGAGCTGCGGCTCGATGAACGCCGGCAAACGTGCCTTGCGCGCGGCGCTCAGGGTCTTCGCACGCGCAGCGTTGTCCGGCGTAGTCGGTGCAGCGTTTCGCGCAGAAGACTCAGCGTGACCGTTCGAGGCGTCGTGCCGCTTGATCAGCAGCCAGCTCGCTGGCGCCTTCTTCGCTCCGGTTTGTTTGCTGCCACCGGTGCGCACGAGGTGAAAGCCGCCGTGCAGCTTCTCGCCCTCGAGCTCGAACGTCAGGCGACCTTCTTTGAGCGCGCGATGTGGATCGCCTTCCGGGATCCACGTGCCCTTGTCCCAGATCGAGACGCTGCCTGCCCCGTACTCGCCCTTGGGAATCGTGCCTTCGAAGCCGCCATACGCGAGTGGATGATCTTCGGTCTG
>JAYUYY010000835.1:0-3512 GCA_043752225.1 Sandaracinaceae bacterium
GCTGATGTCGCGAAGCGGCATCTTTAGGAACGCGATCCGCGACCGAATCGTGGGTCGTTGTGCAGCACGTCGCGCCTACGCGCGAAGTTTGCAGGGCGCGCTTACGCGCGAAGAGCGTTGGTTATCGTCCGCGTCGCGGAGGGAGCGGCGGAGGCGGTAAGGAGGGCCGCTGCTCGGGTGACGCCGTGCTCGTGCGCGGTGGCAGAGGCGGTGGTGGTGCGCTCGGGCGTGTGGGAATCGGTGGCGGAATCGACGGGCGGCGCTGCCTGGTGGCGGGCGGCGGGGGCGGGGCCGATGCGCGACCGCTGCTCGTGGTGCGCGGCGCAGGCGGCATGGCGGTGAGCGCTTCTTCTTCAATCTCGATCGGCGCTGCGGGCTCCCACGACTCGAGCGTCTGGACACCCGAGCCGATCACCGACAGATCGGCGTCGAGCGCGGCGAGGTCATCGCTGTCGTCGTCGACGACAGATTCGTCGACGGCCTCGGTCGTCGGCGCTGCGAGCTCCGCGGCGATCGCGTCATTGCTCTTCGCTTGCGTGCTCGCGCTGTTGCTGCCCGTCTCGCTGGTGTTGGCTGCTTCAGCGTTCTCGAACGCGGTGTCGCCGAGCGACGTCGCCGTTTCCTCGATCGGAGCGAGCTCGCGTCGAGCGGCTGTGTCCTCGGCTGCCGCGCTGCTCTCGAGACTCGCTCGATCCGCCGAGCCACCGTCGTTCGCGCCCGCCGCGAGCGGCAACGCGAGCTCGGACGCGGTGTCCGGCTCGTCTTGCGTATCCGGTTGCGCGTCCGGCTCGCTACGCGGCGCTGCGTCTTGGTCGTCGCGCGCCTCGGCGGTGCTGGCACGTACCGCATGCCCGCTGCTCGCGTCCTGATTGCCCGGGCTGCTCGCGCGCCGTCCCAAACGTGCCATCGCTGCTCGCGCTTGTTCATCGCTCGCGTCCTGCGTGAGCACGGCCTTCCATGCGTCGGCGGCTTCCCAGCGATTCTTGAGATCGTTCTCCCAGGTCACCGCGATTTCTTTGAGCAGCACGACGCGCTGAGCCGGATCGCGCGTTCGCTGCAGCTGCTTGTCGAGCGCGACGAGCAAGTCTTGGAAGCGCTGGCCCGCACGTAAGCTGGCGCGCAGCTTCTGCGTAGCCTCTTCGTCGTCCGGCCGGAGCTGCAAGAGCTTGGCGAAGACCTGCGCCGCGTCCTTGGCGCGCGCGAGCGGCCCCTCGAGCAAGCGTCCGCGGCGGCGCAAGAGCGCGACGGTCACGTTAGAATCGATCGCCTCATCGACCATCCGCGACAGGTGCGCATCGACCGCGTCGAGGCGCTTGAGCCGCGTGGCCGACTCGAGCAGCGCTTCGTAGAGCGCGTCGTCGAGCGGGACCATCGATACGCCTTGGCGCAAGAGATCGAGCGCCGCGCGCTCGTCTTTGAGCTCGACTCGCAACAGCTCGGCGCCGCGCCGCAGGTAATCCGATGCGATCTCTTGCGGCGCCTTGTCCGCGAGCTCGCGGTGCGAGCGCACCAGTGCGCGCCTCGCGCTGTCGGCGCCGAGCTCCGGCCGCGTGACATCGAGCTCGCGCGCGGCGCGCACGATCCGCTCGCGCAACGCTTCGTCGCTCGCGACGGCCAGGCCTTGCTTCAAGTACGCGATCGCGCGCTCGCGGTCACGCAGCACCGCATCGCACAGGTGAACCCCGCGCAGCACCGCGACCACGCGTTCGCTGTCGTCTTTCGCCTTTGCGCGCTTGCGGTCATAGACGACGAGCAGCTCTTCGCCGCGCTTGCGCGCTTGCGCCAACGCTTCGGTACGCGCGAGCAAAGCTTCGTCGTCCGGTGCGAGCGCGCACGCGCGCAACAAGCGGTCGAGCGCTTCGTCCGGCTCGGACTCCTCGATCGCACTCGCTTGACGTCCGAGCAAGAGCGCCTTTTCGGCGTCGTCGAGCGGCTCGCGTAGCAAGCGAT
The DNA here is from genome assembly GCA_043752225.1 of Sandaracinaceae bacterium. Lineage (GTDB taxonomy): Bacteria > Myxococcota_A > Polyangia > Polyangiales > JAFGIB01 > JAYUYY01. Next base: position 1,951 of record JAYUYY010000835.1, read on the forward strand.
CGTAGACCTGCGCGAGACGCTTCCACGCCTTGTTCTTGACCGCCAAACGGTCGACGACGCGAAGCGCTTCGCGGTTCGTCATGTCGGTCGCGAGCATTCGCAGCGCCGCTTCGAGCGCTTGCTCGGGCTGTGCGAGATCTTCTTCGAAGATGGAGGCGGCTTTGCCCCAATAGGTGCCTTGCAGCACGCCTGCTTCCGCGTCCTGCGCGAGTCGCACGTAGAGCGCGACCAGCGGCTGGGCGCGCTGCGCTTTCTTCGCGATCACAGCCAGCAATGCCTCGGCTTCGGCATTCTGCTCTTCGGCCAGCGGCAAGAGTCGCTTCCACGCGGAGTCCGCGTCGCCGAGCTGCTCGAATGCAACGCGTGCAGCTTCGATCAGCGCGCCGTCGCGTGCGTCGAGCGTGTCTTCCCAAGTCGCGAGCGAATCGAGCGCGTCGACGAGCTCTGCGTAGCGCTTTTCTTCGCGCAGCAGTGGATGCAAGCGCCGCCGAGGCTCGGGATCGCGCTCGGCTGCTTGCGTCCAAATCTGCAACGCCGCGATCGCGCGAGCGCGGTCCGCTGCGCCGCTCGTCGCGTCCTCGCAGAGGTCGGCGAGGCGACGCGCACGCTGGGCACGCTCCACCGGCTCGGTCGTACGCTCGAGCTTGCGCTCGAGAGCCAGCACCAGCGTCTGCTTGTCGTCGAGCTCGTCGGCGAGACGTTCGAGCGCGTCGACCGCCGGCTCGAAGCTGGGGTCGAGCTGCTCGACGATCGAACGCCAAGCGCTCAGCGCATCGCTCTTCCGATCGAGCTCATCGCGCAGCAAGAGCGCTCGCTCGTGCGCGAGGTCTCGCTTGCTCGCCGCGTCCGTCGTCAGCGTGGCAAGCCGCTCGAGCAAGCCCACGAGCTTGAGGTGCTCGCCTTGCCTCGACGCCACGCCGCGCAGGTATTGCAGCGCAGGCTCATCGGTTTCGATCTCGATCAGCTTCTCGTAGGCATCGACCGCGTCTTCTTCATCGAGCACGTGCTCGGCGAGCACCGCTCCAAGCTTGCGGAACAACGCCGCGCGTGCGGCAGGAGCCTTCTCGAGCACGGCGCGTTCGCGCAACAGCTCGGCGAGGTCCGCGTAGCGCGAGCCGCGCTCGAACACGCGCACCAAGCGCTCCAGGATCTCGGTGTTGTCAGGCGTGAGATCGAGCGCTTCGCCCAAGTGCTCGGCCGCCTTTTGCGGATCGTTGAGCTTCTCTTCGGCGACGATGCCCATCCGGACCAGCAGCGCGGGGCGCTCGCTGCGGACCGACTGCGCGACCCGCCGCTCGAGCGTCTTGAGCAACCGCTCGTGGTTGCCGAGCTCTTCGTCGATGCGTTCCATCCGCTCGAACGCCGACTTGTCGTTCGCTTTGAGCGCGAGCAGCTCCTCGCTCGTGCGATAGGCCGTTTCGGGATCCGACAGCTTTTCGTGGAGCAGCATAGCCAGCTGTGCCAGCGACTTAACCTTCTCGCGTTCGTCGCGCGACCCGTCGATCCGCTCGCGCAGCAAGCCTGCCGCGTCGTCGAGCTGACCGAGCGAAATGCAAAGCTCG
>JAYUYY010000836.1:0-8841 GCA_043752225.1 Sandaracinaceae bacterium
CGTAGACCTCGTTGTAGCGGCCGAGGTAGCAGCTGTCGTGGAACGCCACCTTCTGCTCGACGCGGTTCTTCGGTACCAGGCGCTTCTCATCGATCAAGCCCGCGAGGTACGTCGTGTGGTGCACGACCTCGTACTTGCCGCCGAAGTCCGGGTACTCGTTGAGCAACGAGTTGAAGCAGTGCGGGCAGGTCGTGATGATCTTCTTCTTCTCGGCCTCGTAGCCCTTGAGCGTCTCGACGTTGGCCTGCGCCATCATCTGGAAGAGGTACTCGTTGCCCGCGCGCCGCGCCGGATCACCAGTGCACGTCTCTTCGGTGCCGAGGATCGCGAAGTCGACGCCCGCTTGCTTGAGCAGCTGTGCGGTCGAGCGCGCGACCTTCTTGGCGCGATCGTCATAGGCCGCGGCGCAGCCGACCCAGTACAGGACCTCTGCGTCCTTCTTGTCGGCGAGCAGCGGAACGTCGAGGCCGTCGGCCCAACCGGCGCGATCCATCGACGACAAGTTCCACGGATTGCCGTTGGTCTCGAGACCGCGGAAGGGGTTTTGCAGCTCCTTCGGGAACTCGTTCTTCATCATCACCTGGTCGCGACGCATCTGAACGATCTTGTCGACGTAGGTGATCATGACCGGGCACTGCTCTTCGCAGGCGCGGCAGGTGGTGCAGGCCCAAATCACGTCCGGGTGCATCACGTTCGGGACGAGCTCGGTGACGGTGTTCGGCGTGAAGTACGCGTCCTTGGGCGGGTCCGCGTGGTGCATCTCGTGCGTCTCGGGCGTCACGCCGCCTTCGGCCGCTGCATCGCTCTTCGGCGCCGAGGGATCCTTGGTCTCTTGCTTGAAGAGCTGCGGCTCGCACGCGTACAGGTGGTCGCGCAGCGCGAGCATCAGGTGCTTGGGCGAGAGCTTCTTATCGGTGATGAACGCCGGGCAGTTGTCGCTGCAGCGACCGCACTCGGTGCACGTGTAGAGATCGAGCACGTCCTTCCACGACAGGTCCGTAATCTTCGAAAAGCCGATCGGCTCCTCGCGCTCGATCTTGCCCTCGAGGTCCGCGATCGTCGGCAGCTTGTTCTGGTGCGGGTGACGCGTGAAGACGTTCGGGATCGCAGTGATGATATGGAAGTGCTTCGAGTACGGAAGGATGTTCATGAACACGAGCGGCAGCGTCGCGTGGGTCCAGAACCCGATGCTCTCGAGGATCTGCAGCGTACCGATGCTCGCCGATGCGAACACCATCGACAGGATCGACGCGACCGGCTCGTAGAGCACGAAGCCCGGCGCCTCATTGGCGGCGAGCGCTTCGATCGAGAGGCGCGAGCCGTTGTAGATCAGGTCGGCGACCATCATCGCGATGATGATGCCGAGGATCACGAGGCCCTCGCCGCTCAGCGTCATGCGCTTCTGCGGCTTGATCACGCGCAGATACACGAAGGTCAGCGAGCCGAGCACGACGAGCACGCTGAAGATGTCTTTGATCAGCGCGTAGCCCTGACCGAACAGGTGGCTCGTCGAGAGCAAGCCGAAGATGTCGAAGCTCGGCGAGAAGCCGCGGCCCCAGAGCATGATGGTGTTGAGCTGCACCACCAGGAAGCCGGCGAAGATCATCATGTGCGCGATGCCGGCCGACTTGTAGTACGGCATCTTCTTCTGGCCGAACGCGTAGATCAGGGTGTCCTGAATGCGTTTGCCGAGCGCGTCGCCTTCGATCGTGAAGCGCGGCTCCGACGGGCCTTGGATTGCGAGCTTGAAGCGACGCGAGGCTGACCAGGCAAAAATTCCCGGAAGCACCACGAGCAGAATGGTCATCGCGACAGGATTCATAGCGGTGTCGATCCCTTGTGGCGGACCCCCATCGAGGGGCTCTCCGCGACCGCATGCGTACCGTGGCTGGCTATGAAGTCAACCTTTGGCAGCCGCGTGTTACGTCGCAAAAACGCACGATCGGGCTGCATTCGCGCGGGCTGCCAGCGCGGGCGCTGTGCGGCGATCGCGCGTGAAGGAGCAGCGTGGCGCGGTCTACTTCGGCAGCTTCGCGTCGAAGAACGACCTGAGCTTCACCAAGGTCTTTTCCTCGCGCGAAAACGCGGGCGGCTGGTACGTGCGCGCAAAGCCTCGGAGGTCGCTCAGAAACGCCGCTTGCGTCGCGCTGTCGTCGAGGATGTCGCCGACCGATCGACCGCGAACGGCGCCCTTGCGCAGGCTGCCCACGTACGACTCGAGGCGAGCGTAGTCAGCCCCGAGGAAGCTCTTGATCGCGTCGGCCTCTTCGGCCAAGTGGTTGAGCGCGCGCAGCTCCTCGGCGCCGAGCGCGGCGACGTCCTCGCGCATCGCCAGGTCAGCCGCGCAGCGCAGCACGAACGCGTCGTCGAGATAGCCGATGTCGTCGATGCCATCGGGGATCAGGTCGAGCGACTTGAACAGGTAGTTGAGCCCAGACGCGATCACTTGGCGCACGGGCTGACCGGCATGCGGACTCGAGACCACGACACCGAGCTGCTCGACGTCTTCGCCCAGGCTGCGCAGCCACGTCGCGAAGAGGTCGAGATGGTTGTGTTTGTCCGCCATAAAATGTCCCGCGTCCTGCGAAGAAAGTCTGAGAAAGCTTGCAGCGAGCTGCTCGTGCCGGCGCGGCATCATAGGCAAAGGTCGACAAGCCGTTCAATACCCAGCCCGCAGCGGAAGGCGTCGCGAGCGGATAGAGTGGCGCCTGCGATGAAGCTTCATGCGCACGTCTTGCTCGGGCTCGTGTTGCTGGCATGCGCGCATGCGCCCGCGCCGCCGCTCGCGTCGGCCGAGCTGACGTCGGCGCAAGCGCGCGCGCTTAGCACCTCGTTCGTATCGCCCTCGAGCTATGTCGAGCTGGTCAAGGCCGAGCTGCACGCGAGCCGCGGCGAGCTGCGCGAAGCGATCGCAGGCTATCGCGCTGCGATCGACTTGGGCGAGGACGACCCACTCTTGCAGGCGCGCCTGGCTGAGCTGTTGGATCGCGCGGGCGCGACCGATCAAGCGCGACGCACGCTCAAGGTCGGGCTCGCGGCAGCGCCGCGCTCCGAAGCGCTATGGCGCGCGAGCGCGCGAATCGCCCGCGCCCACGCGGACCCGCAAGGCGCGCTCGACGCCTACGAGCGCGCGCACGCCGCCGCGGAGACGCTGCACACCGCATTCGAGCGCATCGACTACTTGCGCGAGCTCGGGCACGCAGAGCGCGCGCTGGCCGCGCTCGAGCAGCTGGCAACGGCTCACCTGATCGATGTGCAAGCACGCGCGCGCGTCGACCTCGAGCTCGCGATCGCGCGCAACGACGCGGAGCAGCTGGTCCACGCTGCCAAGGATTGGCTCGCGCTCGGCGCGCGCGACCCGGTGCTCTCGCGCCGCGCAGCAGAAGCGCTACTGGCCCACGGTCACCCGATCACCAGCTTGCAGGTGCTCGACGCCGTACCGACCGATGAAGCCAATGCAGCGCTGCGCTTGCGCGCGCTGCACGAGCTCGGCCGCACCGATGCGCACGCGCAGCTGCTTTCCTCGACCCCCTCCGCGTGGCTCGAGCCCGCCGACACGAACGCGAATACGCTCGAGCGCTCGCTGAGAATCAACGCCCTACCCGCGCTCGCACGCGAGGTAGCCGCGCACGGCAGGCGCGCTCAATAATCGCCGAACAAGTCTTGGATGCGCACGTCGAGCGCGGAGGCGATCTTGTAGAGCGAGCTGATCGACGCGCTCGATTCCGCGCGCTCGATCTGCGAGAGCAGCGAAACCGAGAGGCCGGTGCGGCGCGCCATCTGTTTGAGCGTGAGGTTCGCTTCCTTGCGCAGGTTGCGAACCGTCTCGCCGATCACGCGGTGCAAGTTCTCTTCGGGCGAGCGGAGCAGGCCCTTCTTGCGCATCACGCGGCTGACCACCTCGCGGAAGTCGTCCGGGTCGAACGGCTTCTTGAGGTAGTCGACCGCGTCGAGCTTCATCGACTGCACCGCCGTCTCGAGCGACGGGAAGCCGGTGAAGATCACGACCGCGATATCTGAGTCGACCTTGCGAATGCGCTGCAGGACTTCGACGCCGTCGAGCTTGGGCATCATGAGGTCGAGAATGACGAGGTGGTACCCGCCATTCTTGACCTCATCAGGCGCGCGCTCGGGATCCGAGAGCGTGGTGACGTCCAAGCCGTCCTTGGCCAAGAACGTCTCCATGAAGTCGCAGATCTCGCGGTCGTCATCGACTACCAACACGCGCATCGGCGAAACCGCTTTACTCATGTGTCCGTGCCGAGCTCTCTTTTCCGGAAAAACAAAGGTGGTCGGGGCGAGAGGATTTGAACCTCCGACTTCACGGTCCCGAACCGTGCGCGCTACCAGGCTGCGCTACGCCCCGTATAGAAATTTGCGGGGCGGAACCTACGTGCGGACTGTGGACCTGTCAAGCGACGCCAACATCGTCACCGTGATCCTCACCGCCGAAATCCTTCAGCGCGGCGAAAACGCACGATTTGATAGGCGTCGGGGGACTCGCCCTGGGTGATGAATGGGCCGATGCGCACCACCCCATCGTGATCGGGTGCGAGCTGCGGTTGATCGAGCGGCGCGATCCAGTCGCGCTCGAGCTCGGGCTCGTCGCGCTCGAAGCGCTCGATGACCCGTACGCCCTCGTCGAGCGTGGGTGAGCACACCGCATAGAGCAGCGTGCCGCCGGGCCGCACGAGCCTTGCAGCGCTCCGCAACATGGCAAGTTGGAGCTCTCCGAGCCGCGCCGGATCGCCTTCGCTCAATCGCAAGAGCAAGTCCGGCCGGCGATGCACGGTGCCGAGACCGGTGCACGCGGCGTCGATCAACACGCGATCGAAGCTCGCCTCGAGACCGCCAACGCCCTTCGAAAGATCGATCGCGCGCAGCTCGACGCGCGACTTAGGGATGTGCAAGCGCAGCAGCTCGGGCGGGATGCGCTCGAGCTTGCGCTCGTCGAGATCGACCGCGAGCACGGAGCCTTGCTGGCCGACGCGCTCCGCGAGCCAAGTCGTCTTGCCGCCGTGGCCCGCGCACAGATCGGCGACGCGCTCGCCGGGCAATGCGCCCAAGCACGCCGCGATCAGCTGCGAGCCTTCTTCTTGGGTCGTGATCGCGCCGGACTCGTAGCTCTCGAGCTTGCGCAGATCGCCGGCCTTCCAGATCAAGATGCACTGCGACGCCGCGCGGCCGAGCTCGACGCGCGCATCCGGCAGCGCGGCCATCAGCTCCGACGCGATCGCCTCGCGGTCGAGCCCGTGCGCGACGCGCAAGCCGATCGGCGGCGGCAACGCACGCGTGTCGAGCAGCGCGAGCGTCCGCTCGACGCCGAGGCTGGCTTCGATCGCCCTTTGCACCCACGGCGGCACGTGCACGCGCGTCGGTGGCTCAGGCTTCTCGGGACGCCCCTGCGCGACCTTGCGCAGCACGGCGTTCACCAGGCCGCCGAGCCGCGGTCCGCGCGCGGCGGAGACGAGCGCGACGCTCTCATCGACGACCGCGTGCGGTGGCACGCGCGAAAGGTGCATCAACTGGTACGTGCCCGCGCGCAGCGTCGCGCGCGCGACGGCGTCGAGCGTTTTGATGTCATCGCGCAAGAACGCGCCGTAGCGCGCGTCGATCGCGCCGAGCACGCGCAGCGTGCCGTACACGATCTCGGTCGCGAGCGCGGCGTCGCGCCCGGACAGCTGGCTGCGCGAGAGCTCGGCGTCGAGCGCGCGGCTCGCGTACGCGCCCTGATCGGTCACACGCCCGAGCACGCGCGCGGCGAGCTCGCGCGCGTTGCGAGCGGGTTGATTCATTGTCCGGTGATCTGTTCGACGATCCGTGGCCATTGGCGCTCGAGGTCATTCTTGAAAGCCAGGATCATGATCGCGACCAGCACGAGCAAACCGGCGATGTGGGCGTACTCGCGCATGCGCGTGCTGATCGGGCGGCGCGTGATCGCTTCGTACATGACGAACATCAAATGTCCGCCGTCGAGGAGTGGAATCGGCAAGAGATTGATCAGACCAAGATTGATGCTGATGAAGGCCATCAGCGTGAGGTAGTTGAGCGCACCTTCGCGCGCCGCGGTGCCCGCGACCTCGAAGATCGTCAGCGGTCCGCCGATCGACTTCACGCTCAAGCGGCCCTGCACAAGGCGCACGATCGAGTACAGCGTGAGCTCCGCCATGTCGGCGGTCGCCGAGAACGCTTCGCGCGCGGCGTAGAGGATCGGGCTGGGGTTGGCGACCGGTGGATCGGTGCGCGCGGGCACCCAGTTGCGCATGCCGACCACGTAGCGATCGAACGCTTGGCCGTGCTCGGTGACGCCGCTGCGATGCTCGAGGCGCAAGCGCGCGCTCATCTCGACGTCGCCGCGGCGCCACGTGAGCTCGTGCTCCGCGCCGCGCCGCACGCGCAGGTCTTCGATGAACGTCGCGAACAGCTCGAGCGGGCGGCCATCGAGCGTGAGCAAGCGATCGCCCGGCAGCAAACCCGCTTTGTGCTCGGGCGAGCCGGCGGTGACGTGGCTGACGTACAGATCGGCGAGCTCGATGCCCGCGCGCGTCGTGCCGCTCGGGCGCGGGCCTACCGGCGTGATTCCGCCGCTGCCTTCACCGGTGGTCTCGGGCGTGAGCACGGCCAGGCGCGGCTCGTACACGTCGAGCTCGACCAAGCCGCCCAGCGCGCCGGGCACGGGCGTCGGGCGCAGATACGTGATCGGCACCATCGAGCCGCGATTGCTGGCGAGCACGCGCTCGAGATCGATGTAGCGACGGATCGGCGTGCCGGCCGCGGCCACCACCATGTCGAACGTGCGCATGCGCGCGGCGGCTGCCGGGTTGGTGTCGGAGGTCACGCCGATCACGGCGACCGGGTGATGCGGCGTGATGCCGACGCGGCCGACGCGCTCGGTGCGCTCGAGCGGCAGCTCTTTGTCCGCCGCGACCGGGGTCACGATCTGCTCGAGCGGCTTTCCGGCGCGCATCAGGCCGAGCGTGAGCGGCTTGTCGACGCTCGATTCGATGTAGCGCGTGAGCTCGTAGAAGGTGTCGATCGGATCGCCATCGACGCTCACGACTTGATCGCCGGGCACCAGCTTGCCGGCCGAGGGCCGACCGGGAAACACCATGCCGATGGTCGCGGGCGAGAGCTTGCTGTCGCCGAGGAACACCACGAACTACAGCACCACCGGGAACACGAGGTTCATCATCGGACCGCCGACGACGATCACGATCCGGCGAAACAAAGATTGCTCGGCGAACGAGCTCTTGAGCTCTTCGGGGCGCACGCGGTCGTGCGGATTCTCGCCGAGCAAGCGCACGTAGCCGCCGAGCGGGACGGCGGAGATCACGTACTCGGTGCCGCTGCGGCTGAAGCCCGCGATGCGCGGACCAAAGCCCAAGCTGAGCTTGAGCACGCGCACGCCGAATGCTTTGGCCCATACGAAATGGCCGAGCTCGTGCACGAGCACGAGCACGCCGACCATCACGATGAAGTACACCAAGGTCATTGGAGAGGCGCCGCTTTCGCGCGAGCCGCCGGGCGACGCGCGGCGCCTGTTCTAACCCAATTCGCGGCGCGCGCTCTCGGCGCGTGCGGTTATCTCAGCACGCCTATCTCAACACGGCAGACTTCACGGCTCTGGCCCAAAGGCTCTCCCCGTCCGCCACCTTGTCGTGCGGATACGAAGCCGCGGCGGTGACGACGAACGGTCGTGGCTCGAGATCGGCGTCGAAAGGGTCGCGCGCGGCGAGCGAGCTGACGCGCGCGAGCACTTTGGCGCAGCCGCGATCGTCGGTCTCGGGCAACAGGATCGAGAACGCGTCACTCGACGAACGAAACAATTGATCGACATTGCGGATGCAGCCGCGCAACGCGGAGGTGAGCTGCACGAACACGCGGCGTTGCGCGTCGGGCGGCAGGCTCCCGGCATTCGTACAGCGCACGACCACGCAGCCGAGCGGATGGCCGTAGCGCACGGCGCGCGTGAACTCGTAGTCGAGGCTGATCCGAAATTGACTCGACGTGCCCGCACCGGTCGAGGGATCGGCGATCTCGAGTCGATCGGGCGGATAGCTCGAGATCGTGCCGGCCGCGACCTGCAGGCGAAGCACGTTGCGCAAGCGCTGCTGGATCTCGAAGCTGCGGTACGGCTTGGTGACATAGTCCTCGGCGCCGAGCGCGAGCCCGAGCCGGCGCGCTTCGGAGTCGCCTTCGGCGGTCACCAGCAACACCGGAACGTGCGCGAGGTTCTGATCGCCCTTGAGGATGCGCAGGACCTGCAGGCCATCCATCACCGGCAGCGCCGCATCCATCAGCACGAGATGCGGACGCTCGCGTGCGACCGAGTCGAGCACCGCGCCACCATCGCCTGCGGTCACCACCTCGTAACCGAGCGAGCTGCACAGGTCCGAGAGCAAGCGGAGGTTGAACGGATCAGCTTCGGCGACCAACACGAGCGCGCTCATGTTGCGACCTGTTCATGCGCGATGGCGTCGAGTGCGTTTTGCATTCACGAGTGCATTCACTACGGCATTTCGAGCTGCGTTCGGGCTCGGCGATCAAAGCCACAATCGTGCGAGCCAAACCAGCGCAACGATTCCTACCAGAGAGAGCGCCCAGCGCCGCAGATGAAATCGATCGATCGCGCCTTCGATTGGCGTTGCGCGAAGACAGGCCGATGCGCAAGCAGGGACCGCGAGCGCCGTGAGCGCAAACAGCGGCGCGCCGAGCGGATGCGACATGACGGCCGATGTCAGCGATCCGCGAGCCATGTATGCGAATGACGTCGTGAGCCCACACAGCGGGCACGGCAAACCGGTCCACGCGAGGAACACGCACGGCGGCAAGCCGAGCTGG
>JAYUYY010000837.1:0-3505 GCA_043752225.1 Sandaracinaceae bacterium
GTGAGATCTCGGCGCTGAACCGAGCGCGGTTTACGTTCAAGCCGATGCCAATGATGACCGCGCTGATCACATCGCCGACCGTGCTCGCCTCGACCAACACGCCGGCGACTTTGTGTTCGTCGACCCAGACATCGTTGGGCCACTTCACTTGCGAGCGTGCAGTCGACGGGCCCGCCTTCGACGCGAGCAACGCGTCGACCGCATGCGATACGCCGAGCCCGACAGCTAGCGTCAGCTTGGGCAGCGTGTGCAGCGCGACACTCGGACGGCTGACGATCGAGACATAGAGATCGGTGCCAGCCGGGGATTCCCAGACGCGCCCCTGCGAGCCACGACCTTGCGATTGATGATCGGCGGCGACGACGTGCCCGTCGAGCGCGCCCGCCAGCGAATCGCGCCGCGCATCGTCATTCGTCGATGCGGTGACCTCGAGCACGCGTAGCGAGCGGCCGATGCTGCGCGTGCGTAGACGCTGCCCGATGTCGCTCGTGTCGAGGTCGTGTAGGCTCATGCGTTGTCGACCCAATCGAGCCCGAGGTCGACGGCGCCTGCCGAGTGGGTCAAGGCGCCGATGCTAATCACGTTCACACCGAGGCCTGCGAGCGTAGGGATCCGCATGGCATCCACACCGCCCGAGACTTCGATCAGCGCGCGTCCAGCGACCACGCTCACGGCTTGCGCGACCTTCGCGTCGTCGAAGTTGTCGAGCAGCACGCAGTCGACACGCGTCGCGAGCGCCTCTTCGAGCTGCTCGAGGCTGTCGACCTCGCAGGTGATGCGCGAGGTGTGCGGGGCGTAAGCCTGTGCGCGTTCGATCGCGCGGCGAACACCGCCCGCGGCTGCGATGTGGTTGTCCTTGATCAGCACGGCGGCGGCGAGATCTTCGCGATGGTTGTGCCCACCGCCGCAGCGCACCGCGTAGCGTTCGAGCGCGCGGAGCCCGGGCGTCGTCTTGCGCGTGTCCGCGATGCGGGTCTTGCTGCCGCTCGGGAGCGCGTCCACACAAGCGCGCGTGCGCGTCGCGACCGCGCTCATCCGCTGCATGAAGTTGAGCGCGACTCGCTCGCCGTGAAGGATCGAAGCCGACCGACCTTCGAGTTCGAGCACGCGTGTGCCCGCTACGACTCGCTCGCCATCTCGTGCCCGCGGCAGCACGCGCAGCTCGGGATCGACTTGGCGAAACGTCTCTTCGGCCAACTCGATGCCGCTCACCACCAGCGACTCGCGCGCGTGCATGACAGCGCGCGCGCGCGCCGCTTTGTCGACGCACGCTGCGGTCGTGATATCGCCGCGACCAAAGTCTTCGTCGAGCGCAAGCGCGACGATGCGCTGCAAGGTGGGGAGCGCGATCACGGGCGGATTCATGGCTGCGGTTTCATATCACAAGAGCCTTGCAACTAGAGCCAACCGCGCGCGAGCACATCGCCGAGTAAGTTCGACGCCGCGTGAAGCGCGATGCTCGCGCCGATGCCGCGCCGCGCCCCCCTGACCCAGCCAAAGAGCAGCGCGGGAAAGAACACCGCGAGGCGCGCAGGAAAGGGCTCGACCGCGAAATGGATCAGCGCGAACAACGCGGCCTGCAGCAGCCATGCACGCACGGACAGCTCGACGCCGAGCACGCGCACGCGATCCGAGAACGCGTCATGCAAGCGACCCTGGATGTAGCCGCGAAACAGCGCCTCTTCGGGCAAGCCCACGATCAGCCACTGCGTCATCAGATAGGACGGCAGGTCGCGTGGCAGCTCGAGCACGAAAGGATGCGCGGGGCCATGCCAGTAATAGAAGCCCACGATGAACGGCGGCACGATCACCGCGAGCACCGCCGCGGCAAAGCCAAGCTCGCGCAGCCCAGAAGGGATCGCACGCGCCACCGCGGTAAGCAGATCGAGCAGTGAGCCCAGTGGCCCGCGCGGCGCTTCGGCCGGTGGCTCGAGCAGGCCCCCGAGCGACAGCCCGAAGCGCGCGATCCCATCAGGCTGGCGTTGCGCGAGCTGCAACGCACCCACCAGAAAAAGCACACCTACCGCTACGTGTACGTATGCATCGAAGCCGGCGGCGCGGCCCAGCCACGCGACGGCCACCGTGAGCGCGGTGATCGCGGCCGTCGCGAGCAGCGTTTCGCGGAGCGGGTGATCGCTGCTTCGGGCCTCGAGCATGTTGGATTCATATCCGAAACGCGCGCGGCCGTGGGCGTTCGCGCATTCCGCGATGCATTCTCGAATGCGCGTGGAACGAGCCCAGTGCGCGCCTTGACGCAAATCCCGCGGAGCCTATGCTGCGCCGACCGTGAGCACTCCGAGGGGCTGGGGTTGATCCCGGAGACAATCATCGGCGACGTTCGTGAGCGCATCGACATCGTCGCGCTCGTGGGCGAGTACGTGCGGCTTACGAAGCGCGGCAACAGTCACGTTGGGCTGTGTCCGTTTCACGCCGAGAAGACCGCGTCGTTCCATGTCAGCGGCGGCAACAAGTTCTTTCACTGCTTCGGCTGCAAAGAGTCCGGCGATGTCTTCGCGTTCTTGATGCGCATCGAAGGCATTCCGTTTCCGCAGGCCGCACGCACATTGGCCGAGCGTGCGGGCATCGAGATCCCCGAGGCCGAGCGCGAGACCGATGGCGCCGAGCGACGGGCGCGCGAGCACCTGGAGAATCTCGCGGCGGTGATGGAAGACGCGTGCGCCTTCTACGAGCAACGCTTGCGCGCGCAGCAACCCACTGAGGCAGCGCGGCAAGAGCTGGCAAAGCGTGACGTGCGCGATGAGATCGCGACCCGCTTTCGCTTGGGTTACGCGCCGGCGTCATGGGACGCGCTCGCGCAACACCTGCGAAACAAGGGCGCGTCGATCGAGCACGCCGAAGAGGTCGGCCTGATCGCGCGGCGTCGCGACGGCAGCGGCCACTACGATCGTTTTCGCCACCGCTTGATGTTTCCGGTGCGCGAGCTGGCCGGGCGCGTGGTCGCGTTCAGCGGGCGCGCGTTGCCAGGGCCGGGCGGTGAGCCGCCTCCCGAGACCGAGCCCAAGTACATGAACAGCCCGGAGAGCGCGCTCTATCACAAGGGCAACGTGCTTTTCGGGTTGCACGAAGCGCGCGTCGAGGTGCGGCGCCAGGGCTGGGCGATCGTCTGCGAAGGCAATTTCGATCTGGTCGCGTTGCATCAAGCTGGCTTTGCGAACGCGGTCGCGCCGCTGGGCACCGCGTTCACCGCGCCCCAAGCCAAGCTGCTGCGGCGCTTCGCAGAGCGCGTGGTGCTGCTGTTCGATGGCGATAACGCCGGCCGGAAAGCCGTGCGTGCGGCCTTTCCGCTGCTTCAAGATCAAGGGTTACGCGGCTCGGTCGCGCGTCTGCCAGCCGGCGACGACCCGGATTCCTTCCTGCGCGCACAAGGCGCGGAAGGCCTGACCCGGGTGATGACCGAGGCCCAAGGCATCGTGGAGCACCTCATTGATCTCGCCGCAGAGACCGCGGGCGGGGCTGCGGCCGAGCGCGCACGCGCGGTGGAGAG
>JAYUYY010000838.1:0-3502 GCA_043752225.1 Sandaracinaceae bacterium
CAAAGTGATCTGGCTGCTCCCTTTGCTGATGTTCGCGCTCGTGTATGTCGGCTTCGATCGCACGAAGGTCGTGGTGGTGAGCCGGTCGATCGAGCTCTATGCGGCGACGACCGGTGGCGACGCAATCGCCGGTTTGCGCGCGTGGGCCGATGGCAGCGCGATCGGCGAAACGGATAGCCGTGGCGCGCTGACCAAGACGCTGCGCAGCGTGAAGGGTGGCACTGTGACGCTCACCTGGGCGTGCCCCGTCGGCTACCGCGCGCAAAGCGAACGGCGCAACGTCATGATCGACGGCGGTGACAGCGCAGCCTCCAAGCGGGGCGACGCGCTCACGCCGCTGCTCTTGAAGGTGATCTGCGAGCCACTCGAGCAGCTCGCTGCGCTGGTCGTTCGCGTGCGCGGCGCGCCGCAAGCGGGACTGCCGATCCAAGCGCGCGACGAGGTCGTCGGCCGCACCGATCCGGACGGCATCGCGCACGTGCTCTTGCGCGTGCGCCCGAAGACCACGCTCGCGATCGGCCTCGACACATCCGCGTATCCCGAGCTGGTCCCGCAAAACCCGATCGAGACCTTCCAGCTCGGCAGCGAAGAGAGCGTGCTGCTGCTCGACCGCACGCTGACGATCAAGAAACGTGAGCCCAAAAAGAAACAGAGCCCGCCGCGCGTCCGGAACGAGCCGCGCCGCCCTTACAAGATTCACTAGCAAAACGCGTCGCGCAAAGAGTGAGCGAAGCGAACCCCGAGGCGGGAGGGGGGCCGCCGGATTTACTCCGGCGGGGAGGGAGGGCTTCGAGCCCTCCCTCATCAACTAGAACACGAAGCTGCTCTCGGGCATCGACATCATGTCGTCGGCGCCGGAGAGCATCGTCTCCTTGAGCGAGCGCACACGCGGCAAGATGCGCTTGAAGTAAAAGCGCGCGGTCATCAGCTTGGCTTCGTAGAACTCGCGCTCGCTCGTGCCTTCCTCGAGCCGTGCGGCTGCGATCACCGCCATGCGCGCGAAGAAGTACGCAAAGCACGCGTAGCCCGAGTACGAGAGGAAGTCGTACGACGCGGCGCCCGCTTCGTCCGGGTTCTTGATCGCGCGCTCGAGCACGTTGGCGACGAGGCCGTTCCACTCGGTCACGAGCGCGCGCAGCGTGGTCACGTACTCGGCGACCGCGGCGTTGCCCGCGTTCTTCTCGCAGAACGCTTCGATCTCGTCGGTGAACATGCGCAAGCGCGCGCCGCCGGTGGCGAGCACCTTGCGGCCGAGCAGGTCGAGCGCCTGAATGCCGTTGGCGCCTTCGTAGATCTGCAGCACGCGGCCGTCGCGGATCAGCTGCTCCATCCCATGCTCGCGGATGTAGCCGTGGCCGCCGAACACCTGGACGCCGAGGTTGGTCGACTCCGTGCCCATGTCGGTCATGAAGCCTTTGCAGATCGGCGTGAGCAGCTCGAGCAGCTCTTCGGCGCGCTTGCCCTGCTCGCTCTCCGGCATCATGCGCGCGAAGTCCGCGAGCGTGCCGCAGTAGTACGCCATCGCGCGCGAGCCTTCGGCGATCGCCTTTTGCGTGAGCAGCATGCGGCGCACGTCGGGGTGCACGATGATCGGGTCCGCCGGCTTTTCCGGCGCCTTTGGACCGGTGAGCGAGCGCATCTGCAAGCGATCCTTGGCGTACGTGACCGCGCCCTGGAACGCGGCCTCGCCGAGCGACATGCCCTGCATGCCGGTGCCGATGCGCGCGACGTTCATCATCGTGAACATGCAGCGCAAGCCCTTGTGCGGCTCGCCGATCAGGTAACCGATGGCGTCTTCGAAGACCATCACGCAGGTCGCCGAAGCCTTGATGCCCATCTTGTGCTCGAGCGCGCCGCACTTGACGCCATTGCGCGCGCCAGCCGAGCCGTCCGCGTTGATCAAAAACTTCGGCACGACGAACAAGCTGATGCCGCGCGTGCCGGCCGGCGCGCCGGGCAGGCGAGCGAGCACGAGGTGCACGATATTGCTCGTCATGTCGTGCTCGCCAGCCGAGATGAAGATCTTCTCGCCGGTGATCTTGTACGCAGGCGTGCCGTCGGCGGCTGCATCGGTCGGCTCGGCGCGCGTGCGCAAGAGGCCGAGGTCGGTACCGCAGTGCGGCTCGGTGAGGCACATCGTCCCCGACCACTCGCCGCTGTTCATCTTCGGCAGATAGGTCGTCTTCTGGGCCGGCGTGCCGTGCGCTTGCAGCGCGCTGATCGCGCCCATCGTCAGGCCCGGGTACATCGCGAACGAGGTGTTCGCCGAGCCGACCATTTCGCTGGCGACGATGCCGAGTGATGCGGGCAAGCCTTGGCCGCCGTGCTCGACTTCGCTCGCGATGCTGTTGAAGCCGTTCGCGCAGTACTGCTTGTAGGCCTCGGGGAAGCCGTTCGGCGTCTTGACGTCAGTGCCGGTCAGCTTGCAGCCCTCTTCGTCGCCCGAGCGGTTGAGTGGCGAGAGCACCGTCTCACTGAAGCGGCCGATCTCGGCGACCATCGCGTCGATCGTCTCGCGCGTAATGCCCTCCGCGCCGTCGAGCTTCTCGTAGTGCTTCTCGACCTCGAGCAGCTCGTGAAGCACGAACTGAATGTCACGGAGCGGTGCACGATACTGCGGCATGACTTTCCTTCTTGTTGGCGCGCGAAGCGCGGCTCGAACGCGCGGTTCGCTGGCGGGCTTCTAGCACGAAGTCACCACCTGCCCAGAAGCCAGAAACGCAGCCCGAGGCTGCACGGACGCAGGGGGGTTGAGCAACGGACGCGCGAGTCCTTGAGCCCACCCGAAACACGCCATGGAATCCGGAGACAGTCCGGATCCAGTGATGGAAACGCGCGTGATAAGGTCGCCGCCTGCGCCGCGCTTTGCGCGCTCTGTTACCCTTTCGCGCTCTGTTTCCGGGCGGATGCGCCGCGAACGACGTCATGGAGGACTCAGCACCGAAAAGCCCCGCGCTGCCCGTACAGCCCGATGGGGAGACTGCGCTACCCAGTGCGTCACCGGGCGAGCCGCTCCTGCACGAGCACGAGCACGAGCCCAATCCGTTGATTGATGGCTGGATCGGGCGCGTGCTCGACGAGCGCTATCGGATCGAGCGCTTGCTCGGCGAAGGCGGGATGGGCGCGGTCTACGTCGCCGAGCACCTGTCGCTGCGCAAGTCGGTCGCGCTCAAGGTCGTGCGCGCCGAGCTCGCCGGCAACGGTGAAGTCGCGACGCGCTTCGCACGCGAGGCGATGGCCACCGCGCAGTTCGAGCACCCGCACGTCGCGAGCGCGATCGACTACGGAACGCTGCCCGAAGGCGGCGCGTACTTCGTGATGCAGCTGGTGCGCGGCAAGAGCCTGCGCACGTTGCTCGCACATGAAGACAAGCTGCCGTGGCGCCGCGCGTGCGCGATCATCGGCCAAGTCGCCGATGCGCTGTCGGCCGCGAAAGCCGTCGGCATCGTCCATCGCGACTTGAAGCCCGACAACATCTTGGTCGAAGCGCGCGAGGACGGCA
>JAYUYY010000839.1:0-8815 GCA_043752225.1 Sandaracinaceae bacterium
CTGTCGACGCCGGCTTCGCTGCAAAGCAAACGCCGCGCGAGCTGCTCCTTGGGCATTTCGAGTGAGAACACCGCGACTGCTGCGGTGCGCGCGCGACACGCGTTGAGCGCGACGTTCATCGCGAACGAGGTCTTGCCCATACCAGGACGACCCGCGCAGATGATCAGATCGCCTGGATGCATGCCGGCCGTGTACCAATCGAGCCCGCGGAAGCCGGAAGGCAATCCGGTGATGTGCTCCTTGCGCTCTGCGGCGAGCGTGATCTCCTCGAACGTGCGGATCACGACTTCGTTGATGTGCTCGGGGCGGTTGCGCAGGCGCTCCTTCGCGACGTCGAAGATCGCCTTCTCGGCGCCGTCGAGGAACTCCTCGACCGGTGCGTAGTCGCCCATGCCGCGCGCGATCGTCTCGTAGCAAGCGTGGATGAGCCGGCGGACGACCGCTTTCTCCTTCACGATCTTCGCGTGCGCCTCGATGTTGGCGACGGTCGGGATCGTGTCGGTGAGGCCGAGCAGATACTCGTCGCCACCGACGCGCTGCAGCTTGCCGGTGGTCGAGAGCTTCTCGCGCAGCGTGACCGAGTCCACGGGCTGGTTCTCGGCGTACAGCCCGAGCATCGCCTCGTAGATCATGCCGTGTGCGTCGCGATAGAAATCCTCGACGACCAGCGGAAGCTCGCTCACGACCGTGAGCGCTTCGTTCTCGAGCAAGATGCCGCCGAGCACCGAACGCTCAGCGTTCTGATCGTTGGGCGGCGTACGAGGATTGATTGCGTCAGCCATCAGCAAGTCCCAAAAAACGTCACGGCCTCCGACGCGTTAGCATCGAAGGCCGTGGATACGCTGTGATCTGAGCGGTGGAGCCGCTGTGAACAGCGTGTGGATAACTCAGAGCGGAAGGACGCGAACCTTGAACTTCGCGGACACGTCCGAGCCGAACTTCGCCGTGATCTCGTACTCGCCCAGCGACTTGATGTTGTCGGGCATCTCGATCCGCTTGCGGTCGACGTCCACGCCTTGGCTGTGCAACGCATCGACGATGTCGCGCGCCGTCACCGAGCCAAAGAGCTTGTCGCCTTCACCCGCTTGCATGCGGATTTCGACTGTCAGGCCTTGGATCATCGCAGCGCCGCCTTCAGCGACCTTGCGCGTTTTGTCGGCGAGAGCGACCGCGATGCGCCGCTCGTGCTCGACCTGCTTGAGGTTCGAACCGGTCGCGACCAGTGCCATGCCGCGCGGCAACAAGAAGTTGCGCGCAAAGCCCGGCTTCACGCGGACGACTTCGCCCGCGGTGCCGAGGTGCTCGACGTTCTGTTTGAGGATGACTTGCACGTGGCTTGCCATGACTCAGCCTCGCGAGGTGAAGGGCATGAGCGACAGGTGACGCGCACGCTTGACGGCGAGCGTGATCTGACGCTGGTGGTTGGCGCAGTTGCCGCTAATGCGACGCGGCACGATCTTGCCGCGCTCGCTGATGAAGTACCGGAGCTGGCCGGCATCCTTGTAATCGATCTTCAATTCGGAGTCGGCGCAGAAGCGGCACATCTTCCGCTTGCCACCGCGGCGGCGCAAAAACGCATCGCCGTCGCGATTGTTGCGGCCGTCGAATCCTTCGTCGCGATCGCGGTCCCGATCTTTGTTCATGTAGCTCATCGGTCATCCTCCGCGTCTTCGTCGCCGACCACATCGGCGGCATCCATCGGGTCCATGTTGTCGTAGGACATCTCCTCGTGCTCGCCGCGCGGACGATCGACGAGGCCCAGGCGCTGCGCGAGCTCTTGCTCCGCGTCCTCTTCGACCACGGTCTCCTCGAGACGGTGGAACTTCACTTCCTCGGGATCGATCGTGAAGCTCTCGAGCAACACGTGATCGTTCACTTGCACCGTGAGGTGACGAACGACGTCGTCGATCAGGCGCAGGTTACGCTCGAGCTCCGCGACGACATCGCCGTAGCCGGCGTAGCGCACGTAGACGAACACGGCCCGCGAGGCCTTGCCGATCGGATACGCCAGACGACGGCGGCCCCAGTTGTCGACGCGCAGGAGCTTGCCCTGGCGGCCTTCGATGACTTCCTTGACGCGGGTCGCGATGCGATCGGCTTCGTCGGGATTAACCGAGGAGCGCAGGATGTAGATCGTCTCGTATTCGCGGGCGCGTCGTACAGATGCGGCTGTGGTGATTGCTTGCATTCACTTTCCCTATGGTCGAGGCCCCGGTTTGTGCCGGAGCAGGGATGACCAGTTTTAGCTGGTCTTTTTTTGCCGGGCTCAGCTCGCAGCAGAAGCCTTACCCGAGCGTTGATTGTGCAGATTCATCGCTGCTGGAACCCCACGCTGAACGATGTCGGCCAGCGCGGCGGAGGCGCGTTCTAGCACACCGTCCAGCTCTTGGCTCTCTGTCGACGAGAAATCGCTCAACACGAAATTCTCGACCGCCTGGGAGCGCGGCCGGCCGATCCCGATGCGAATCCGGCAGAACTCGGGCCCGCCGCAGTGCTCGAGGATCGAGGCCAGGCCGTTATGGCCCGCGGTCCCGCCGCCTCGCTTGATGCGCAGCTCGCCGAACGGCACGTCGAGCTCGTCGTGCGCCACGCAGACGTCCGCGAGCTCGACCTTGAAGAAGCGCATGGCCTCCTGCACGGAGCGCCCGCTCAAGTTCATGTAGGTGAGCGGCTCGAGCAGCACAACCTCCTGCTGACCGAGCCGGCATTTGGTGAAGCGGCCGTGAAATTTCTCGCGAAACGGCGCGGCCCCGTTCGGCTCGCCGTGCATCGCCAAGAAGCGCTCGAGCGCCATGAACCCTACGTTGTGCCGGTTTCGGGCGTACTTGGGCCCCGGGTTACCGAGGCCCACGAGAAGCGCCGTCACAGCCCTGCTACTTCTTGGCAGCCGGCTTCGCCGCAGCCGGCTTGGCCGCAGCCGCAGCCGCAGGTGCGCCCGCTGCAGGTGCTGCACCCGGGGTCGCTGCCGCATCGGTCTCTTCTTCGCCGCGCTTACGCTGCTCGGCGCACGAGATCACGCTGCGGTCCGCGCTCATCGCGATTTCGATCCCGTCGGCGAGCTTGAGGTCGCGCACGTGCATCGTGTCGCCGAGCTCCAGGTGCGCGACGTCGACCTCGATCACGGTCGGGATCTTGTCCGGCGTGGTGCGAACCGGCAGCTCGCGGAAGAGCACGTAGAGCTCGCCGCCCGCGACGACGCCCTTGGCCTTGCCGGTGGAGCGCAGCGGAACGTTCACGACGACCGGCTTGCCGAGCTCGACGCGATACAGGTCCGCGTGGCGGATCTCGCGCGTCACCGGGTGAACCTGCAGCTCCTTGATCATCGCGAGCTGGGTCGCGCCGCCGATGCTCAGCGACAACACCGCGTTGCGCTTGCGGTCGGTCGAGAGCGCTTGCGTGAGCTCTTTCGGCGAGATCACGAGCGACACCGGCTCGGTGCCAACGCCGTAGAACACGGCCGGGATTTTGCCCTGGGCGCGAAGTTGGCGGGCAGCGGTCTTGCCTCGCGCGGCGCGGATCTCAGTGGCTAGGGTCTGCGATTGCATGGGCACGTTCCTCTATCTGTTTCTGTTCGGTCGAACGGTGTTGCGTACGAATCTAACTGTCGGTCAGGGCTCGAAGAGCGAGCTGACGGAATCGCTATGATGGATGCGTTTGATCGCTTCGCCCAACAAGGGGGCGACGGTTAGCACGCGGAAGCGGCCGCTGGCGATGGCCTCGGCGCTCAGCGGGAGGGTGTCGGTCACGACAACTTCCTCGAGCTTCGAGGCCGCGATGCGCTTGACGGCAGGCCCTGAAAGCACGGCATGGGTTGCGGCCGCGAACACGCGACGGGCACCGGCTTCGACCAGCGCGTCGGCGGCGTTGGTGAGCGTGCCGGCGGTGTCGATCATGTCGTCGACGATCACGCAATCGCGGCCCGACACGTTGCCGATGATGTGCATGACCTCGCTGACGTTCGCCTTTTCGCGGCGTTTGTCGATGATCGCGAGGTCGGCGTTGAGGCGCTTGGCGTACGCGCGCGTGCGCTCGACGCCGCCTGCATCCGGCGAGACGAACACGGCCGGCTCGTCTTGGAATTTGGGCCGCAGGTAATCGAGGAACACGCGGTTGGCGTACAGATGGTCGAACGGCTGCCCGAAGAAGCCCTGGATTTGCCCGGCATGAAGGTCGACCGAGACCACGCGCCCGACGCCTGCTGCGGTCAGCAAGTCCGCGATCAGCTTGGCGGTGATCGGCGTGCGCGGGGCGACCTTACGGTCCTGCCGCGCGTACCCGTAATAAGGCAGCACCGCGGTGATCGAGCCCGCCGACGCGCGCTTGAGCGCATCGACCATCACCAAGAGCTCCATCAAATGGTCGTTCACCGGGCTGCACGTCGGCTGCACCAGGTACACGTCCACGCCGCGCACGTTCTCCTCGATGCGCACGAAGATCTCGCCATCGGAGAAGCGGGTGAGGTCCGCCTTGCCTATCGGTAGCTCGAGATACGTTGCGATCGACTCCGCTAAGGGCCGGTTGGCGCTGCCGGAGAAGATGCTGATGGACTTGAACATCTGCGAAGTCCTCGATATCGCTCACGCGCGCCAGACGCACGCGAAGTGGAAATCCGCTGCGTGCGCACCAGTAACAGGCGGCTCCGCAGGATTACGGACGGAGCCCTCCGCCCGAAAGCCGCGGATCGCTAGCAAACGGGCCCCTAGGTGTCAACCAACGCACAGCTTCGCGAGCGCGGTTTAGAAGGCGCTGGTCCGCGCCTTCCGCACATCGATGCGCTGCGCGGGCTTGCGGTGATCTTCATGATGCTGCTGCACGCAGCCGACGGTTGGCTGCGGCCCGGGCTCAAGGATGGGCTGGGCTGGATGGTGATTCGAACCGTCGGCGGACAGGCCGCGCCGCTCTTTCTTCTGCTCGCGGGGGTAGGAATCGGCATCGGCTGGGCGAACGACGAAGCGGCGCGCGAGGCGGGCCGCGGTAATCCAGCGCGAGCGCGCGTTTCGCTCGCGTCTCGCGGGCTCGAAATCGTGCTCGCGGGCTACGCGCTGCGGCTCGTGATGTGGTGGATCGACAGCGGCGCGCTCGTGCGGCCGGCTGGCTATCTCGGAGGCGCCGCGCTCGCGCTCGGCTACTTCGGGGCTTTTCGCGCGTTAACGCTCGTTCGCATGCCGCTGGCCTCGAAGGCGCCGTACGAGCCGGCGCGCGATCCGCGGCTTTGGGCGATCGCAGCGATCGGCGTGGTGGGGCTCGCGTTGCGCTACGTCGCGAACGAAGAGCCGACCGCGCTCGGCACCCTGCTCCGGCCCGACGTGCTGCACACGATCGGCGTTGCGATGGCGATCATCGCGCTGCTCGAGCCGCTGCTCCGGGGGCGCCTCGGGCTCGCTTGGTTGCTCGCGGTCGGCGTGACGTTGCTCACCCCAATATTGTCCGAGCGGTTGCCCGGCGCCTGGCCCGGGGCGCTCGCCGGCTACCTCGCGCCCTACCCGCAGATCGATGGCGGCCCGCTGCCCGGACGATTTCCGCTCTGCCCCTGGCTCGCCCACGCGCTAGTCGGCGCTGCGCTAGGGCAAGCGTGGGGACGCGCAGCACGCCTGGGGCGCGGCGAGGAAGCCGCGATCGAATGGGCCGTGCTTGGCGCGCTGCTCGCGCTCGTTTGCTGCGAGTCCGTGCCCGAAACCGCCTCGTTGCTCGTGCGCGAGCCCTACCTCACGCCCACCGTACGCGTGGGCTACCGAATCGGCCTCTCGCTGGTGCTCGGCGCGCTCTGCGTTCTCTTGGCCCAACCGCGCTGGATCGGACAGCGCAGCTTAATGACACTCGGCCGCGCGTCGCTTTTCGTGTATTGCGTCCACCTCGAGCTCGCGTTCGGTCTCGCGGCCGAACCGATTCGCCGTTCGCTCGGATATGCGGAATTCGGGCTCGGCACGTTGCTACTCGTGGCCTTAATGACGGGGCTTTCGCACGTTTGGCTGCGCGCGAGAGCGCGGGCGCGCGCGCGGGCGCGCATTACGGAAGCCAAGCTCGAAACCCCGTGTTTTCAGAGCAGCGCTCGGGGCTTGTGACCCTGAATCGCTTCTGACTATAAGGGGCACCTTACGCGCGGAGCGGGAATGTCCAAGTCTGTCGTCTTGCTCACGGATCGTCAGTCCTTCGAAGAGGCTTGGCGTCCCGCGCTCGGTCGTGTCGGTCTCACCGCACAGCTCACCGAGCCCGATCAGCTCGGCTCGCGCGTGCGCGACGGCGGGCTCGTCGTGATCGACGCCGGCTGCGAGATGTTCGACGAGGACGAGCTGCTCGCCGCGATCGGCTTGTGCCGTGCCGCGCATGCGACCGCGATCGTCGCGTTGCCGAACGCAGAAGCGTTCGCCGCGATCGACGAGCTGCTCGAAGACATGGCGCCCGGGCTGGTCGTGCGCGCCGCGCGCGAGATGGATCGCGCGGCTTCGACTTTGGCGCGTCGCGCGGACCGCGAGCGCAGCAAGCGCTTCGAGTACGTGACGGTCTCGCCGCGACCGAGCGAGCTGCTCGCGATCCTCGCCGATGGCGCAGCGCTCTCGCTCGCGCGTCCGGTGAGCGACGCCGACGATGGCAGCGAGGTCGCATCGATCACGCTCGGTCACGCTGCGGAGTCCGCGATGCTCGTGCTCTCGAGCGGTCGCGAGATCACGCTGCGCGCGCAAGACATCGCGGCGCACTTCAAGCACAACGGTCGCTCGAGTGCGCCGCCTCCGATGAGCGTTCCGCCGACCAACGGGAACCACACCGCAATCGCGATCGATGGCGCGCGCCTCGGCGCTCGCTTGCGCGAGCTGCGCGTCGCTGCGGGTCTCACGCAAGCCGAGCTCGCGCGTCGCACCGGCATCCATCGCCCGAACATCGCGCGCGTCGAAGCGGGCCGTCACACACCTTCGCTCGAGACGCTCGCGCGCCTCGCATCCGCGATCGGTGTGCCCACGACGAGCGTTCTCGGATAGGTCGCCAAAAAAGAAATCGCGCGAATGCTGCGGTTTCACATGTACGGGCGACGGGGGAATCCTGGGCAAACCGAATTTTCTCTAGACGGTGGAACGCCGGGACGTTTAGAATTTAACAACGAATGGCGAAACGGGGGCATGCGAAGGACCTCTACACCGCATCAGAGGTGGCCCATTTCTGTCAGGTCGATCTCAAGACCATTCACAACTGGGCGGACCGCGGACAGATTCGCCACTTCCGAACTCCGGGTCGACATCTGCGATTTCGATCGACTGATGTCCTCGAGTTCCTCCGCAAGTTTGGTTACCCGGTTCCTGACCAACTCAAGGCAGGCAAGCCGCGCGTGCACATCGTCGACGAAGACAGCGCGAGCCTGAGCGCGCTCGAGCGCGTGCTCTCGCAACGCTACGACGTGCAGACCTTCGCAGAGCCGATCGATGCGTTCGTCACGCTCGGCAGCAATCCGCCCGACGTGCTGGTGATCGACGCCGCGACGACCAAGCTCGACGCGCTCGCAGCGATTCGACGTTTGCGCTCGATGCCTGCGACGGAGCAGCTGCGCGTCATCGTGCACTCGGCGCGCAATGACTTGCGACAGCTCGTGCTCGACGCCGGCGCAACCCTGTTCGTGCTGAAGCCCGATCCAAGCCGCGTCGGCGAGAGCATCGATTCGCTGCTCAACAACACCTGAGCTGGCGACTGTTCGTAACTGCGCCTCGGGCTGCGGTCGCTGATCTCATGCGCACGCCCTCTTTCGCGTTATGACCCGTTTTGGCTAGTAGCCATCTCCATCATGAGAGCGCCGTCATCCATCAAGAAAGTGCGGTGAGAATGCGGCTGGAGTCCGTGACCCAACCGAAGATGCCGCCTTGCGCTTTGATCATGCGCAAGCCGACTGCGTGGAGCTCGGGGAAGTACGAGGCGCAGCAGTCGCCGGGCACGATGCAGCGGTAGCCGCGGTCGTTGGCTTCGCGCACGGTCGTGTGCACGCAGACCTCGGTCGTGACGCCGCACACGATCAGCGTGTCGATGCCGCGGTGTTGCAGCATGGGTCCGAGGTCGGTCGCGTAGAACGCGCCCTTGCCCGGCTTATCGTTCACCGGCTCGCCTGCGATCGGTTGCAGCTCGTCGATGAAGTCGTGACCGCGCTCGCCGCGGATCAAGATGCGTCCCATCGGCCCGACGTCGCCGATCCGCATGCTCGGCGCGCCGCGCTCGAGCTTGGCGCGCGGCGCATCGCTGAGATCGGGGCGATGGCCTTCGCGCGTGTGGATCACGAAGATCTTGTGCTTGCGCGCACCTGCGAGCAGGGCTTGGCAAGGCGCGATCGCGGCGCGCAGCAGCGAGATGTCGTTGCCGAGCGTTTCGCCGAAGCCGCCGGGCTCGACGAAGTCGCGCTGCATGTCGATCATCACGACCGCCATGCGCTCGGGGTTCACGGTGATGGGCGCGGGCTCGGCATCAATCGTCGGCATGTCCGCTAAGTACGCGGCCAGTCATTTCGCACCAGTTGCGCCACAGTTAATTCGTTCGCTATCGAAGAGCCGGCGCGCGCAATCGGCAACACGTTGGAAAAGGCGACGCGGCGCGCGTATGCTGCGCCGCGCGCGACCGGGAATGGTGTCGCTCGCGCACGTGTCGAGGAGCTCATGGCAGCAGAGCAGTCGTCGCCGAAGACTGGGTTGTCACCGCTCGTTTTGTCCGCGTTGGCGCTCGCGCTGTTCGTCGCCGCGATGATGTGGGCGCTCGCCGGCCCCGGCGACGAGCCCGAAGTGACCCCGACTGCGGACGTGCACGCCGCGGCTGCCCCCGAGGCCGTCGCTGCGAACGGCACGGGTGC
>JAYUYY010000840.1:0-8812 GCA_043752225.1 Sandaracinaceae bacterium
CTGGCGCGCGCGAGAGCTGCTGTTCGGTTTCGCGCTGCGCAGCTTGACGCTGCGCTATCGGCAGACCGTGCTCGGGATCGCGTGGGTCGCGCTGCAACCGCTGCTCACCTCGGGCGTGGTGGCGCTTGTGTTCGGGCGCTTCGCGGGGCTGGCATCGACGGCGACGAGCGCGCCCTACGTGCTGACGGTCTACGCGGGGTTACTGCCGTGGATCTTGTTCTCGCAGAGCATCGCGCGCGGCGGTCTGAGCCTGGTCTCCGATCGCACGCTGGTCACGAAGACCGCGCTGCCGCGGATGGCGCTCCCGCTCGCGAGCATCTTGGCGGTGTGCGTCGATCTGCTGGTGGCGCTCGCGCTGTTTCTAGTGCTCTCGGCGTTCGCGGGCATCGCGCCCAGCGTGAGATTGCTGAGCCTGCCCGCGCTGCTGCTGCCCGCGCTCGCACTGTGCGTGGGCTGCGTGCTGATCGTCGCGGGGCTCAACGTCTACTACCGCGACGTGCAGCAGATGGTTCCGTTCCTCTTGCAGGTGGGCTTCTTCGCGACACCGATCGCGTATCCGCTCGAGCGCGTCACCGGAGTCTGGGCGCCGTTGCTCGCGCTCAATCCGCTGACCGGGCAGGTCGAAGCCTTCCGCTGGGCGCTGCTCGGTGCGGCTGCGTTTCCGACCGAGCTTTGGATTGGCTCGTGTGCGATCTCGGCGCTCTTGCTCGTGATTGGCCTAATCGGTTTTCGACGCGTCGAACAAGCGCTCGCGGACGTGATCTGATGTCGGAGCTCGCAGCGGGCGTCGCGATTCGCGCGGAAGGGCTTGGCAAGCGCTATCGCATTCGGCGCGACGTGCCCGCCGGCTCGCGGATGCTGCGCGAGGACTTGATGGGCTTCTTGCGCGGGCTGACTGCACCCGGCGGGCGCAAGCTCGCGAGCGATGAGCGCGAGGTCTGGGCGGTGCGCGACCTGAGCCTCTCGATCGCGCAAGGCGAAGCGTTCGGTCTGATCGGTCACAACGGCGCAGGCAAGACCACGCTCTTGCGGTTGCTCTCGGGCATCACCGCACCGACCGAAGGGCGCGCGTGGATCCGCGGGCGCGTCGGAACGCTGCTCGAGGTCGGGACCGGCTTTCACTTCGAGCTCACCGGCCGCGAGAACGTGTACCTGCAAGCGGCTGTGCTCGGCATGAAGCGCGCCGAGGTCACGCATCGCTTGCCTTCGATCGTCGCGATGGCCGGCATCGGCGAATACTTGGATGTGCCGGTCAAGCGGTACTCAACGGGTATGTTCGTGCGGCTGGCGTTCGCAGTCGCGGCGCACCTCGACACCGAAATTTTGCTCGTCGACGAGATCCTCGCGGTCGGCGACGCCGAGTTTCGACGGCAATGCCTTTCGACGATCGATCGCGCGGTGCGCGGCGGACGCACGGTCGTGTTCGTCAGTCACAACACGGCTTCGATCGAACAGATCTGCACGCGCGCGGCGTACTTGGCGCACGGGCGCATCGAGCTGATCGGGACCGCGACTGAAGCGGTGCGGCGTTATCACGAGAATCGCGACATCGATGCGCCCGATCTCTTGGCGCGCTCCGACCGCGAAGGCACGGGCTCGGTAATCGTGGAGACGATCGAGCTGCTCGACGAACAGTATCGCCCGCTGCCCGAAGCGCGCGCCGGCTCAGCGCTTTCGATTCGACTCCGCTATCGCTGTCCTGCGGCTCCACCGAGCGGCTCGGTGCGCGTGCAGCTCGTGGTGCACACGCATCTCGACACGCCGGTGTTCGTCCACGACAACGAATACTCGCTTGATCCGCTCGGCTCGATCGGCGTGGCCGGTGCGCTGCGCTGTGCGTTGCCGCGGCTCGCGCTGCCGGCTTCGGCGTATCGGCTCTCGTACAAAGTGTGGGTTGCTGGCGTGCTCGTCGACGGCCTCGCGGATGCGGCCGTGCTGCGCGTCGTCAGCGGCGACTATTACGAGAGCGGCTTGCTGCCCGATGCGCGCGATGCCGTGTGCCTCGCGGATGCTTCGTGGACGCACGAGGCTTGAGGCATCACGCGCTCATGAGCCGCGCGCTCAACGCTGCGCGCCAAGGAGCTGCTGCTCGTGCTCGACCAGCTCGTCGAGGATCTGCGGCAGGCTGCGCGTGATGCGCCAACCGGGGTAGTGAGCGCTCAGCTTGCGCGCGTCGCTGATGTAACAGATGTGATCGCCGGCGCGCGCTTGCTCCACGTAGCTCTGAGCGAGCTTGGTGCCCGCGCGCGTTTCGAGGGCTGCGATGGCTTCTTGCATCGAGATCGAATTCAAACGCGTTCCGCCGAGGTTGTAGACCTCGCCTTTACGCGGCGCCTCGATAAACGCTTGCATCGCGGTGACGACGTCGCAGGCGTGGACGTTGTCGCGGACTTGTTTGCCGCCGTAGCCGTAGACCGTGTACGCGTTTCCGCGCACGACGCACTTGGCGAGGTAGGAGAGAAAGCCGTGCAGCGCGACGCCGCGATGCGACGCGCCGGTCAAGCATCCGCCACGCAGCGTGCACGTCGGCATGTCGAAGTACCGACCGTACTCTTGGGTGAGCAGGTCGGCTGCGATCTTGGAGACGCCGAACGGGCTGTGCAACGAGCGATCGATACGCATCATCTCGTCGATGCCTTCATGATCGCGCGCATCCGCGAAGTCGTAGCGCGTAGGCAGCTCGCACAGCGGGAGCTCATTCGGCGCATCCCCGTAGACCTTGTTGCTGCTCATCAGCACGAACGGGGACTCGGCCGCATGCATGCGCATGCCTTCGAGCAGGTTGAGCGTGCCGACGGCGTTCACGTCGAAGTCGTCGAGCGGCCTTTGAGCGGAGAGATCATGGCTCGGCTGCGCGGCGCAGTGGATCAAGGCGTTCGGCGCGAGCGTCGCCACCGCCTCGAGCACGACCTTGCGCTCGCGCACGTCGATCTCGTGATGACGAAAGCGCGGGCAAGTCGCTTGGAGCTGCGCGGTTACCGCGCGCGTGTCGGCCGCGGCGCCGAAGAAGTCCGCGCGCATGTGATTGTCGAAGCCGTGTACCTCGTAGCCGAGCGCGTCGAAGTGGCGCACGGCTTCTGAGCCGATGAGGCCGCTGCTGCCAGTGACGATGAGCCGCTTGGTGCTCATCCGGGGCACGGGCGCTGGCGTGCCCGCTCGAGATCGGTAAACGGCTTGAAATGCTGCGGCTGCAGCAGCTGCTGACCGAGCCGCGCGACGTAGAGCGGGTTCAGCTTCGCGTAGCTCCGCCACAGCCGCTGCGGCTCCTGCTGCAAGCGAAAGAGCCACTCGATCCCGGCGCGCTGCATCCACGCGGGCGCTTGCGCGATCACGCCGGCGTGCAGCGGGAAGGCAGCGCCGACCGCGAGCAACGGCATCGCGATCCGCTCGAGCTGATGAAACACCCACCACTCTTGGCGTGGACAGCCGAGCCCCACGAACGTGATGCGCGCACCGCTTTGCATGATCGTTTCCGCGTCCGCGATTTGCTCCTCGTGCGTCGAGTCGCGAAAGCGCGAGGCCTGCGTTCCGGCCACTTGCAGCGCCGGAAAGCGTTCGCCCAGGTTGTGCACGAGCCGCGCGAGCGTGTCCGCGGTGCTGCCGTAGAAGAAGACCGACAAACCTTCGCGCGCCGCGGCTTCACACACGTGGAGCATCAAGTTGGGACCGTAAACGCGATCGGCGAGTTGCGCCTGGCCGGTGAGCGAGAGCCCCCAGCGCACTGGCTGCCCGTCGGGCGCGACGATGTCGAGGTGGTTGAGCGCCGCGCCGAGCTCTGCGTCGAGGTGGCCTTCCATCACCGCGTGCACGGCCGCGGCGGTCAGGCCCAGCGCGCGCCGGTCGCGCGCGGCCGCGATCACGCAGCGCGTGGCTTCGGCATAGTCCGTCGCGCTGATGAGCACACCGAGCAGGTTCGCGCGGCGGGGCAAAGAGTCGAGCATGCCCTCGCATTGTCCCGGATCGCCCCCGCGATGTACAAGCGTTTGAATCGTATTCAAAACCGGGCCAGCGCGTGAGCGCGGGGCTCGCGAGGCAGCGCATGAAGCTCGGCATCTTCTACGAACATCAGCTCCCCAAGCCCTGGAACGAAGGCGACGAGCACCGGCTCTTTCAGCAAGCGCTCGATCAAGTCGCGCTCGCCGATCAGCTTGGCTACGACTACGCGTGGGAGGTCGAGCACCACTTCCTAGATGAGTACTCGCACTCGTCGGCGCCGGAGGTGTTCCTCGCGGCGTGCTCGCAGCGCACCAAGCGCATTCGCTTGGGCCACGGCATCACGCAGATGCCGCCGAGCTTCAATCACCCCGCGCGCGTCGCCGAGCGGATCGCGACGCTCGACCTGGTGTCCTCGGGGCGCGTCGATTGGGGCACGGGCGAGTCGTCTGCGGCGCTCGAGCTCGAGGGCTTCAACATCCCGGTGCACGCGAAGCGCGAGATGTGGCGCGAGGCGACCGAGCAAGCCGCGAACATGCTCGCGCATGACTCCGTACCCGGGCTTTGCCGGCAAGCACTTCTCGATGCCGTGCCGCAACATCGTGCCCAAGTCGATGCAGAAGCCGCACCCGCCGCTGTGGGTCGCGTGCTCACGCCGCGAGACCATTCACCTCGCGGCGCGCTGCGGGATCGGCGCGCTCACGTTCGCGTTCGTCGATCCGGCCGAGGCCAGCAAGTGGGTGCAGGAGTACTACGACATCCTCAAGACCGAGTGCGTACCGATCGGCCATGCGATCAATCCCAACGTCGCGATGGTCACCGGCTTCAGCTGCAACGCCGATCAAGCCGAAGCGCTGCGGCGCGGTGAAGAGGGCTTTCGCTTCTTCGGCTACGCGCTCGGGCACCACTACATCTTCGGCGATCACAAGCCAGGCATCAGCGACATCTGGTCGAAGTTCAAAGCGACCGCGGCGCCCGACGGTGCGCGCCCGCCCGCGTGCATCGGCACGCCCGACTACATCCGCAAGCACTTGGAGACGTTCAAGGGCGCGGGCGTCGACCAAGTGATCTTCATTCAGCAGAGCGGCAAGAATCAGCATGAGCACATCTGCGAGTCGCTCGAGCTGTTCGCGCGCGACGTGATGGCCGACATCCAAGGCGACGAGGCCGAGCGCGAGCGCCGAAAGATGGAAGAGCTCGCGCCTTACTTAGAGGCCGCGATGAAGCGCAAGCAGCCGATGGCGCCGCTGACCGAAGAGAGCACGCCGATCGTGCAAGCGTGGGGGCGCCGGATCGCGATCGAGCCCGAAAAGCTGCAAAAGAACATGGACGCGATCCTGCGCCGCGCGACCGGGATCGCGGACCGTTAGCGAAGCTCAGACGACCGGCGCCGCTCGCGCGGGCGGAAGTGCAATCTCGTCCTGAGCGATTTCGGAAAAGAGTGACGGAGAAGTGACGTACCCCATTGGCGCGGCCGCAATCTTTTGGGTATGCCAGCAACGTTCGTTGGGGGACCTGAAGGAAGCACATGCGCGCGCTAATCGCGTTGGCCTTATTACTGATAGTTGGCTGTACCGATCGTCGGATCGGCGTCGCGAGCTTCGATTCGGACTTGTTCGCGTTCGACGCGGCTGTTCCCGACGCGAAAATCGCCGAGCCCGCGCCGCGCGACGATGGGGGTGGCACGCAGACCGCGACCGCCGACGCAGCCGTCGCGCTCGGCGATGCATGGGTGTACCGACCCAACCGACCGCCTTCGCTGCATGACGCGGGCGCAGATGCCGCGATCGATGCGAGCGAGCCGATCGCCGATGCAGAGATCGAAGATGCGAGCATTCCCGACGCGATGATCCCGGACGCGATGATCCCGGACGCGAGCATGCCCGACGCGATGATTCCGGACGCGATGATCCCGGACGCCGCAAGCTGCGAGCCCTGGACGAGCTCCGTCGTTCCCAATCCGGCGCCGCGCTGCACGCAAGAGCCGCCGCCCGATGTCGGACCGTTCGGCAATCGCGTAGCGCTGACGTTCGATGACGGCCCCAACCCGGCAACCACGCCGCAGATCCTCGAGATCCTGCGCGAAGAGAATATCCCCGCGACGTTCTTCATAGTCGGTCAGCGCCTCGCACCCGCACAGAACCGCGCGCTCGCGCTCGAGATCCATCGCGACCCGTTGTTCCGCGTGGCCAACCACTCGTTCACGCATCCGCACATGCTGACGCTCGATCTTCCAACCGTGCGCAGGCAGGTCGAGCAGACCACGGCTGCGATTCAGCTCGCGGTGCAAGACCCGTGTTACTTCCCGCGCTTCTTCCGCTTTCCCTACAGCGAAGCGGATTGCGCGAGAGTGCAGCTCGTCCGCGAGCACGGCTTTGCGGTGGCCGGCGTGCACATCGACACCGCCGACTGGTGCTACGCGATGGCGGATGGCTTCTGCTCGCCCGAGGCTTTGAGCTGGATGCCCGACGAGTATCGCCACGATATGGTCGCGTGGGTGCTGTCGCGGCTGGCTCTCAATCAAGGCGGCATCGTGCTGATGCACGACATCCACGCGCACACGCTCGCGATCCTCCCAACGTTGATCGCGGCGCTGCGCGCGCAGGGCGTGACGTTCGTCGCGCTCGACGACGAAGCGTTCTTCCCGCTGCTCAGCTCCGAAGCCGACGTTCCGGCGCCGCCGCTGTGCTGCGACGGTCAAGTCCGGTAGCAACCCGCGCGCGGTTCGGCCGATGTCGGCCGCGATGCGCGACAGAGCCTCGATCGGCGTGCTCGGGGCACTCGTGGCTTGGCTCGCGATCGCCGCGCTGGCCTCGCACGAGCGGGTGGGAGAAGGAGAGGGCGCAGCGCCCTCGAACGCGAACCCGGTCGCGTCGGCCTCTAATAAGGAGAGCCCGAGTAATAATGAAAGCCCGAGCCTCGCAACGCTGACCGCGCTGCGCGACGGCACGCCGATTGATCTGAATCGCGTCAGCGCGCGCGACCTCGAGCTGCTGCCTGGGATCGGACCACGGCTGGCGCAACGCATCGTCGACGACCGCGCGCGACGCGGCGGCGCGTTTGCGACGATCGAACAGCTCGGCGACGTCTCCGGCATCGGTCCCGCAAAGCTCGCCGCGCTGCGCCAAGTGGCCTGCGTCGGCGCGAGCTGCGCGCGAGCAGCGCATCAACGATCGAACGCGAACACGAACGACAAGGTCGTGACCAAATAGAGCGGGTCGCTTTCGATCTGCGCGGGCCGCACGAGCAAGCGCGCCTGCAGCTCGAGCAGCGAGTCGAACGAGAGCCAGTACGCCGCGCCTAGCACCGCGTGCGCCGCGAGCTCAGCGCGAGCGTTGGTACGCGCATCGGTGAGCACGAGCGCATCGATGCCGATGCCCGCGTGCGGCACGATCTCGACGATATCGATCAAATAGAGCAGCTCCGAGCGCAGGATCCCCACGTTGATCGGCGCGGCTCCCGGATGATGCGCGTACGTCAGGCCAGCGCGGACCTGCCAAGCCTCGGTCACGCCCAAGCCCGCATGCGCATCGAACGCGATCCCGTGCGGCGAGACCGCAGTCGACGGTAAGAGCGCGTAGCCAGGCCCGATCCCGAGCGTGATCTTGTCCTCGTATGCAGCGGCAAAAGACGTCGCGAACGCGCACCACACGAGCGCCGAAATGATCGCGAATGCGGGTCGCACGATCGCGCAGATACCACGGAAAAACGCAGGGTTGCGTGGTTTGACTTGCGTTCTAAACGGGGCAATAGTCGCCGCCCGCAAAACTTGGAGCAGCGCAAAAAAATGGCCGCCGCGCAGAGCGAAGAAGACATGCAAGAGCCCGGAGCGACTCCCGCAACCAACGCGGGCTCCGGCTCGGAGCCCGAGCGCGATAGCGCGACCGCCTCCGCCGCCAATCGGCACGCTGCGCGCCGCGCCGCCAAAGCCGCCGCGAAAGCTGCAAAACGCGGCACCGCAGCGGCAATGCCGGATGAAGTTCAGCACACCGTTCTTCAGGCTGCTGAGGCCTACGAGAAGAATTCTAAGCTGCTCTGGGGCGGCGCCGTGCTGGTGGTCGCCATCGCCGTCGGTTTGTATTTCGCGAGCGGGTACATGGAGCAGCAGGATCACGCAGCCGCGGATGCGCTGCGCGAAGGGATCGATGCCGCCCGCGCGCAGATCGTGAAGGACGGCGAAGAGCCGATCGACGAAGATGCCGAGACGTTCCCGAGCGCCGAAGCCCGCGGCAAGAAGGCCGTCGAGGCGTTCGCAAGCGCCGCGAAGAAGCACGACGGCAAGCTCGCGGGTCGCTGGGCGCAGCTCGGGCAAGCGAGCGCGCTGGCGCAGCTCGGCAAGCATGCCGAGGCCGAGAAAATCTTCGCCAAGCTGACGAGCGACGCGGATCCGTTCATCGCCGCGCGTGCGACCGAAGGCGTCGCGTTCGCGCTCGAGGCGCAGGCCAAGCCGGCCGAGGCTGCAGCGCGTTTCGAAGCGCTCGCCAAGCTCGACAACGGCGCATACAAGCCGCTCGCCGATTACCACCGCGCGCGCATGCTGATCGCGCAAGACAAACAGCGCGATGCGGCCGGCGTGCTCGAGGCGTTGCTCAAGGCCGAGCGCGGCAAGCCGGAAGGCACACCGAAGCGTTTCGCGAACGTGGTCGACGACTCGGAGACCTTGCTCACCGAGCTTTCGATCTCGCTCAACGACCCGAAGCTGCGCGCCGAGATCCCCAAGTCGCGCAGCACGGGCGGCGGCGCGAGCGCGAACGAAGACTTGATGAACCAGCTGCGGTTGCAGCTCGGGCAAGGCGAGGGCGGCGGCGCACACGGCGGCTTGACACCCGAGCTCCTCAAGCAGCTGCAGCAGCAGCTCGGCGGCTCGGCCCCCGGCTCA
>JAYUYY010000841.1:0-3496 GCA_043752225.1 Sandaracinaceae bacterium
CGATGGCGGGTACGACCGGCGGCGTCGGCATGGTGATTTCGACGGCAGGCGTCACGGCGGGCACGACCGCAGGCGTCGGCATGATGATGACGACCGCGGGCACGACCGCGGGCACCATGCCGATGGGCACGGGCGGTGCCGACATGATGATGGCGACCGCGGGCACGACCGGTGGCACCGACGCGATGGGCACAGGCGGCTCCACGCCGGTTACGCCCACAGGTCCAGAAGACGGCGATCCCGCGCAACCGGTGATCTCGATCCCCGACATGGCGTGCGGCGGACCGACGGGCGGGTTCGGTCTCGGGTCTCCTAACTTCACGTTAGATGGCCGCGAGATGATCGTGACCTATCCGTGTGAGAAGCACGGCGGCGCGCCGGCGACGTTCGTCCTCAACTTGCACGGCACGACGCCCGTGGCGCAGCACTTCTATCAGCACGGCTATTTCGCCGTGCACGAGTACACGAGCTCGCACAACTTGATCGTGGTCACGCCGAGCTCGGTCGTGCAGCAATGGGGCAACGGCGACAACGGCGAAGACGAGCCGCACCTGCTCGCGATCATCGACTGGGTCTACGCAAACCTCGGCGGCGACGGGAAGTTCGACATCCGCGGCATGTGGGTCGGCGGCCACTCTTGGGGCGGCGGCTACACCGCGCGCTTCGGCTGCAACGAGACGATCGCCGACAAGGTGAAGGGCCTCATCATGATGAGCGGCGGCAGCGTGAGCGGCGGCTTCGGCGGCGCAGCGTGCTCCGAGCGTGTCTCCGCGATCATCACCACCGCGGATGGCGACGGACGCATGCCCGGCGATCAAATGACGCTCGCGACCTCTCACGGCTGCGACGCCGCGCAGACCGAGATGATCCTGATGAACAACCACACGTTCTGGGAGAATTGCGATCCCGGCTTCGTGCACGCGAACTACTACATGCTCGGCAAAGCGCACGCGACGTTCATGGACGACGAAGTCGTCGAGAGCATCGCGGATTGGATCAAGCTCGGCCGGCAGTAAGAGGCGCCCGTAAGACGAGGCGTGAGCTTCGCTCACCTCGTTAAGGGGTGGGGCCCGATGGGCTTTGCCCAGCGGGCGGGGAAACGGCGCACGTTTCCTCGATAATTAAACGCCAGCGTCGTCGTCGTCGGGGTCGGCGACGCTGGTGTCCGGCTCGTCGCCGGCATCTTCGTCGGGCGTGCTCGCATCGGGCTGCTCATCTACGAAGCAGCCGGCGAGCTTGTCGCACGCGTCGACCGATTGCTGAATCTGTTCGTCGAGCTCATCGCTGTCGTCGTCCGAGATGTCCGCGCACTCGAGCTCGCCGAGGTCGGCGTAGAGCGCGTTCGCGAGCGTGATGCAGCGATCGAAGTCCGCCACCGTCGCGAGGCAACGCGAGGCCACGTTCTCGCCGCAGCGGCTCGCGCTCTCGAGCGGCCGATCGA
Source organism: Sandaracinaceae bacterium (assembly GCA_043752225.1). GTDB lineage: Bacteria > Myxococcota_A > Polyangia > Polyangiales > JAFGIB01 > JAYUYY01. The sequence goes on from JAYUYY010000841.1 coordinate 1,442, forward strand.
GGCACTGCTCGAGCGTGTCGTCGCACACATCGACTTCTTCGATCTCGTCGTCCGAAGCCGCGACCGCGCGCGCGGTGATGTGCGCGGTCAGCAAGCACGCGCCGTTGGCGTTCGACTCATCCTCGAGCGCAGCCGCGAGCTTGGCATCCGCCGCGTCGCACACCGTCTCGAGCTGATCATCGTCGAGCTCCGCGAGCGTGCGTTGCCCTTCGACTCCGCCGAGCGACTTGCGAGCGCTGGTCTCGCTATTTCCACACCCGATTAAGCCAACCCAAAGAAGCAGAAGAACGGCCACAAATTGACGCATGGCGAGACCTTACACGAATCCTCACCACCAGTCGTCCTGCATTCCCGCGTACGAGCTCTCGTTGCGCGTGCAGAGCGCCGCGAGCTGCGCGACGCGCGGAACCTCGGTGCGCATCCAGTACTGCGCCGCGCGCAGCTTGCCCTGCAAGAAGCCCGGCTCGTGGCGGTCTTCGCGTAGCGCGATGTGCGCCGCGACCGCTTGCCGCATCCACATCCAGCCGATCACGATCGTCGAGAGCAGCTCCATGTAGTCGACCGCGTGGCGCAACGCGGCCTCGAAATCCTGCACCGCGAGAGCGGTCAAATGCGCCGAAAGCGCGACCGCCGTATCCATAGCGTTGCCCAGCGCTTCGCGATCCTCAGCATCGACTCCGGCGCTCGCCGCGTGCTCGAGCGTCGTCGCGATTTCCTCGCGCAATCGCGCGATCGCCGCGCCCTGCGACTTGATCACCTTGCGGCCGAGCAGATCGTTGCTCTGAATCCCGGTCGTGCCCTCGTGGATGCTGTTGAGCTTCTGATCGCGAAGCCACGCTTCAGGCAAGTACTCACTCGTGTATCCGTACCCGCCGTGGATCTGCACCGCGAGCGTGTTGGCCTCGAAGCCTTTTTCTGCCGGAAAGGTCTTCGCGATGGGCGTCAGCAGCTCGAGCATCTGCTCGGCGCGCGCGCGCTCGATCTCGTTCTCGGCGTGATGCGCGAGATCTTGATAACGCGCCGTCGCGAGCACGAGCGCAAAGCCGCCCTCCACGATCGCCTTTTGCCGCAGCAGCATTCGCTTCACGTCGGTGTGGGCGAGGATCGGCACCTGCGCATCGCTCGGCTTCATCCCCACGCTGCGCCCCTGCGGCCGTGTGCGCGCGTACTCGAGCGCGGCTTGATAGGCGACTGAAGCCGTCGCGACGCCGTGCATGCCGATGTTGATGCGCGCCTCGTTCATCATCTGGAACATGTATGGGATGCCGCGATGCGGCTCACCGACCAGATAGCCGCGGCATTCACCGCGCTCGCCGAAGCTCAGCGCGATGCTCGGGATCCCGCGCCAACCGAGCTTGTGAAACGTGCCCGCCGCGCTGACATCGTTATCGACCAGCGTGCCGTCTGCTTCTTGCCGCAGCTTCGGCACGGCGAACAGCGACACGCCTTTGATGCCTGGAGGCGCGCCATCGATGCGCGCGAGCGCGAGGTGCACGATGTTCTCGGTCAGCGTTTGATCACCGCCGGAGATGAACACCTTCGAGCCGGAAATCAAATAGTGTGAAGGAACCTCGGCGCCCGAGGACCCGGGCGCATCATGAACGCCCGAGGACCCGGGCGCATCATAAACGGGCGTCGCACGCGTCTGCACGTCGGCGAGGCTGCTGCCGGCTTGCGGTTCGGTGAGCGCCATCGTGCCGGTCCAGCGACCCTCATACATCGCATTCATATACTGAGACTTCAGCGCGTCATTGCCGAACGCCTCGATCAAGTGCGCCGCGCCCGAGGTCAGCATCGCGTAGCCGAACGCGCTCAAGTTCGCCGCCATCAAGTACGCCGCGGCCGCGCTGTGCACGGTCAGCGGCACTTGCTGCCCGCCGACTTCAACCGGGCGCGCTGCGTTGAGCACGCCGAGCTCGACGATCTTCGGCCACACCTGCCGCATCACCGGATGCGAATGCACGCGCCCGTCTTGAAAGTGCGCCGGCTGCTCGTCCATCGGCTTGTAGGTCGGGAAGAGCTCGTTGCGCGCCACGTCGCGCGCCGCCTTCAGGT